>NZ_JBSFMM010000068.1:0-49096 GCF_053599555.1 Streptomyces sp. NPDC000941 | reverse complement strand
TACTACGACAGACAACGAGCCCGTGAGGTCGGCTACAACCCCGCTCTCCGCCAGCTCGGCAACCGCCTCGTCGGCATCCTCCACGGCTGCCTCAAAACCCGCACCACCTACGACGAAGCAACCGCATGGTCACACCACGCCTACCCCCAGCCCGCTTGACACCCCAACGACATGGGGTGTCTGACCTGACGGCCGGGGGCACCTCCCAGCGGTAGCTGGGGGAGAACCGAGCCTCAAAAAAAGGGGGAAACACGACTCACCTCGTGTGGGTGCTCTTCCGGTACGCGGCCGCCGCATACGCGCCGAACACCGCGAACCACCCCGCCAGCACCGCCACCGCTCCGACCGCCGGCAGCGCGCCCTCGGACACATCCCACCCCAACTGCGCGAAGCGATTCGTGGGCGTCCACTCGGCGATCGAGCCGAACCAGTCCGGGAAGGCGCTCAGCGGAATCCACAGCCCGCCGATGATGGACAGCCCCATACTGGCCGCCGTGTTGACCATGCCCGTGCTCTGGGCCGACAGACGGTAGCCGTTGCCAAGGCCCAGCAGCGTGAACGGCAGGGTGCCCAGCCACAACACTGCCACCAGGGCGAGCGCCCGCAGCACCGGCATCCGCACCCCGTTGACCAGGAACCCCGCTCCCATCACCGCCACGATCGACGGCAGCACCACCAGCGAACCGGTCACCGCCCGCGCCCCCACCACCTCCAGCGGAGTCAGCGGCGTGATCCGCAGCTGCCGCAGCCAGCCGCGCCCCCGATCCTCCGCCACACCCGTGCCGTTCGCCAGGGCGGCGCCGAGCGCGCCGTACGCCGCCATCCCGATCATCGCCGCGGTGTCATGGGAGCCCTTGTCGCCGTCCTCGCCGCCGACGTTGGTGAAGAGCAGATACATCACCACCGGCAGGGCCACCCCGAAGACCAGAAAGGCCAGGTCACGGGTCATCCTGCGCAGCTCCAACGCGATGGACGTCAGCATCGGACCACCGCCTCCTCTCGCTCGTCCCTGCCGGTGGTGAGCGCGACGAAGGCGTCCTCCAGCCGCGACACCCGCACCTCCAGATTCCGCACATCCCCGCGCTCGGCGAGCGCCAGCACCGTCGCATCCGATTCGGCGCTGCGCAGATACGCCCGGCCGCGCCGGATCTCGACGCTCGTCACCCCCGGAAGCAGCTCAAGCCCCTCGGAGGAGCGGTCGCCCAGGTCGAAGGCGACGACATTGCCGCCCACCGTCCGCTTGATCTCCTCGCCCGTGCCGTCCGCCACCTTGCGGCCCTTGTCGATCACCACGATCCGGTCGGCGTTGTCATCGGCCTCTTCCAGATAGTGGGTGGAGAACAAGACCGTGTTGCCCCGCGCCGCGTAGGAGTGCATCGCCGCCCAGAACTCGCGCCTGGCCCCCACGTCCAGCGCCGCCGTCGGCTCGTCCAGCACCACCAGCTCCGGCCCGCCCGCCATGGCGAGCGCGAACCGCAGCCGCTGCGCCTGCCCGCCGGAGAGCCGGTCCGCCCGCCGCTCCGCGAGCTCGGTCAGCCCCGACAGCTCCAGCGTCTCGGCGATCGGGAGCGGCCTCGGGTAGGTGCCGGCCACAAAGGCGACCAGCTCACGGACCGTCACACGGGTGATCAGCGCACCCTCCTGCAGCATCGCGCCGATCCGCCCCGAGCGGACCGCTGCCTCCGGTGCGCCGCCGAAGAGCCGCACCCGGCCCGAGCTCGGCGGCAGCAAACCGAGCAGTATGCCGATCGAGGTGGACTTGCCCGCGCCATTGCGGCCGAGCAGGGCGATCGACTCGCCGCGCCGGATGGTCAGATCGATGCCCTTGACCGCGCGCACCCCGCCGTAGTGCTTCGCCACACCGGCGAACTCCACCACGGGCGGGTCCGCCGCCGTCATCGCTGTACTCGTCGTACTCGTCATGAAGGAAACGCTACGGACCGTGACCGGTCGGCGACAGTGTCGACAGTCCGCATTCCGGCAGGACAAATGTCATGGTGCGAGATATGAGGCGCACAGGTTTGCTGCTTGTCCTATGACCTGCCCAAGTTCGAGCCGCCTTCGAGCCGCCGCCCCGACACTCCCTTCCAGTCGCCGCCTCGCTGCCTCGACACCTCGATGCCCCTCTACCGAGGCAGCGAGGCGGTGTGGGGCCGGGTTCCGTCAGGCGCTGGGGAGACGAGAATGCACCGACATAAGAATCTGGCCGAGGCCCTGATGGACCGGGCCATGCTGTGCGCCGCCGATCAGGCGCTGGTGTACCCGGCCGAAGGCGGTGGCGGTGGTGAACAGCGGATCAGCTACGCCGCCCTCGACGCCCGCGCCCGCGCCGTGTCCGCCTGGCTGCGCGCCCGCGACGCGCCCGGCCGCCAGGTGCTGCTCGCCCTCGACCCCGGCCCGCACGCGGCGGCCGCGCTGCTCGGCTGCCTGTACGCGGGGGCGGTCGCGGTCCCCGTGCCCGCGCCGACCGCCTCCCGCACCGAGGCGGAGCGCACCGCGGCCATCGCCAAGGACGCGGCCGTGGACCTGGTCCTGACCGAGACCGCACACGCCACGGAGACCTCCCGCAGGCTCTCCCTCATCGGCCGCACCGGCATCACCTGCCTGGCCGTGGACGGCCTCAGCCCACACGCCCACCCGGCCCCGTACGCCCCCGCCGCCCCGCACAACCGCACCGCCGTACCGGACATCACCCCCGACGCCACACCCGCGCGCACCACGCCCGACAGCCTCGCCCTCCTCGCGTACGACGCCGGTCCGGCCACCGCGCCGCGCGGGGCGCTGATCACCCACGGCAACCTCCTCGCCGCCATGCCCGCCCTGCGCCAGGCGCTGGACACCGGCCGCCGCTCCCGGATCGGCGGCTGGCTGCCGCGCCACCACACCCCCGGCCTCATCGGCCAGCTGCTGCACCCGCTGTGGCTCGGCGCCACCGCCGTACCCCTGCCCGTACGCCCGCACCTCGCCGACCCCGTGGCCTGGCTGCGCGCCCTCAGCCGCCACGCCATCACCCACACCGTCGCGCCCGACACCTGCTACGCCCGCTGTGCCGCCGAGGCCACCGACGAGCAGCTGGCCGGGCTCGACCTCTCCCGCCTCCGTACGGCGCTCAACGCCGCCGAGCCGGTCTCGGCCGCGACCATGGCGGCCTTCCACCGCCGCTGCGCGGCCGCCGGGCTGCGCCCCGGCACGCTGGTCGCCGGATACGCCCCGGCGCAGGCCGCGCCGTTCCTCACCGCCGAGGGCCGGGGCCCGGTGCCCGGTCTCGACCTCCGCGTCGTCGACCCGGCGACCCGCCGGCCGCAGCCCGACGGCATGGCCGGTGAGATCTGGGTGCGCGGCCCCGCCGTGGCCGCCGGCCACTGGGGCCGCTCGCGCGACACCGAGGCCGCGGGCGGGTTTCTGCGCACCGGGGACCTCGGCATCGCGCGGGACGGCGAGATCCGGATGACGGGCCGCACCCATGAAGGCGGCCTCGCCGACAGCCTCATGGTGGACGGGATGCCCCTGCATCCACAGGATGTGGAGCGCGAACTGCTGCGCTGCGGGCGGCCGTTGGGCTCCGCCCGGGTGTTCTGCGCGGGGCCGGGCACCGGGCCCCTGGTGGTGGTCCAGGAGGTCGGTGCGGCGGGCGGTTCGCACGCCGCGCTCGCCGGGCTGGCCGGGCGGGTACGCGAATGCGTGGCGGAGGAGTTCGGCGCCGCCACGGGTAGGGTGCTGCTGGTCCGCCCCGGTACGGTCCGCCGCGCCGGATCCCAGAAGGTGCCCCGCGCCACGCTCCGCGAGCAGTTTCTACGGGGCGAAGTCCGGCCGCTGTACCAGGACTTCGTCCCCTTGCCGCGTGAGCCCGCCGCCGGGGGCGTGGTGTGACACCCGACGGACCCGGCCCGTCGCCCCTTCCGCTGACCGGGCCCGGCGGCCCCTGGCGACCGGTGCGCCAGGCGTACGCCGCACACGGCCGGGCGGTCGTCCACGGCCGGTGGCGGGAGTGGCTGCCGACCCATCCCCAGGACCTGGCGTTCGATCAGGACCTGTGCGGGATGCTCGACGACCGCGACCGGCGCCGCCTGCGCACCCTGCCCCGCCCGGCGGCCCGCGGACGCTTCGTGGCCTCGCGGCTGCTGCTCAAACACCTCGTCGCGGCGGTGTCGGGCGGCGCGCCCGAGGCGGTGTGCCTCGCGTACGAGCCGGGCGGACGGCCGTACGCCCGCTGCGCCGGGGCCGGCCGGGTGGAGCTGAGCCTCAGCCATACCGGGGGTCTGCTCGTCGCGGGCGTCAGCCGGGGGACACGCATCGGGGTGGACGTCGAGGCGTCCGGGCGGCCGATGCGGTACGCCGATGTGGGCCGGCGGCTGTGCGCCCCCGCCGAGCGCGCGGCGCTGGCCGGTCTCGCGGAACCGGAGCGCGAGCGGGCGTTGCTGCGGTTGTGGACGCTGAAGGAGGCATACACAAAGGCGCTGGGGCGCGGAATGCGACTGGCGTTCGCCGAATTCGAGTTCGATGCTGTCGTATCGGGTGGTGGGTGGCGATTCGCTATTTCGGAAGTTAACAGCGATCATTCGGCAGGAAGTCATTTTATAAGCTCGGTTTGGCGGCAGTACGAGTGTTCGGTGGGCGGATTCGGCCGAGAATTGGTGGAGCGGCCGAGAAGATTTGGGAATAATCGTATGCGGGTATACGACGGGGGTTGAGCAGGCAGGGGCAGGGGCGACGTGGTCAGAGTGCTGATAGCCGAAGACATGCACATGCTGCGCAAGGCACTTGTCGCACTGTTGGAATTCGAGCCGGACATCGAAGTCGTCGCCGAGTTCTCAAGCGGCGCCGAAATCCTGCCGCGTGCGAAGGAGCTCCGCCCGGATGTCGCGGTTCTCGACATCGACCTCCCCGGGATGGACGGCCTGACGGCCGCCGGTGAGCTGCACACCGCCGTGCCCGAGTGCCGGACGATGATGCTCACCAGCCTCGGCAGGCCCGGTAATCTGCGCCGCGCCCTGGCGGCCCATGTCTCGGGCTTTCTGCTCAAGGACAGCACCCCGGACAAGCTGTGCGACGCCATCCGTGCGGTCGCGAAGGGGGAGCGGGTCATCGACCCGCAGCTCGTCCTCGCCGCCCTGGACGACAAGCCGCAGCCGCTGACCCCGCGCGAGCTGGAAGTGCTGCTGCTGGCCTCCCAGGGGGAGGGCTCCGCGCAGATCGCGGCCCGGCTGTATCTGTCCGTGGGCACGGTGCGCAACTATCTGACGTCCGTCGTCACCAAGTTGAACGCGCGCAACCGGGTGGATGCCATCCGGATCGCCCGCGAGGCCGGCTGGCTGTGACGGCGGCGCCGCCGCGCGGGTACGGGTCCTGAGGAGACGCTGCCGTGCAGGTCGTGACGGCGATGGCGCTACGCCGTCACGGCCGGGCCGTACTCGTCCTCAGAGCCACGCTCGCGCCCCTCCGGGGCCGAATCCACGGGCAGTTCGAGCTCGGCCCGCAGCTCGAACCGGCCATCGTCCCGTACGCCCGCGCGCAGCCGTCCGCCCAGATTCTCCAGCCGGACCTTGAGGTTGCCGATTCCGCTGCCGCCGTCCGACCTGTCGGAGCTGTCGGCACGCAGAATGGTCGAGGGCTTGCCCACCCCGTCGTTGGTGAGCGTCAGCAGCACGGTGCGGTCGCTGCGCCGCGCCTCGATCGAGCAGTGCTCCGCCTTGCTGTGCCGCAGCACATTGGTCAGCCCCTCCCGCAACACGCTCGCCAGCACGGTGTCCACCAGGTCGGGCAGTTCCCCGCAGTCGACTTCCGCCGTGGTGCTGATACCGACCGCGGCCAGCATGGACTTGGCCGTGCCCGCCTCCGCGGACAGTGACATCTTGCGGTATCCGCTGGCCACCGCCCGTACGTCCGCGAGCGCCTGGCGCGAGGTCTGCAGGATCTCGGCAAGCTCCTGCTGGGCGCGGGAGTTCCGCGGGGGCACCAGGCGGTGGACGAGTTCGCACTTGAGGGTGATGGTGGACAGGCTGTAGCCGAGTAGGTCGTGCAGATCGCGGGCGAACCGCAGCCGCTCCTGGGCCACCGCCAGCCGGGCCAGCTCGGCCCGCGACCGGGACACCTCGGCGACCAGCCCGGACAGCCGTGAGAGGCCGAAGACCACCAGACCGGTCAGGGCGGTGGAGACCGTCGTGTACGCGACCTCGCCCCAGCCGAACCCGACCTGGAACAGCAGCACATCGGTGCACCCCATGATCGCGGCGAAGGCCACCCAGGACAGCGGGGGCGGCAGCACCAGCAGCGAGGAACCCGCCAGGAACCCCGGCATGCCGAGCCAGGCGTGCTTGAAGACCGCGAAGGGGAGGAAGGTCAGCAGCGCCTGTAGCGCCAGCGTCCAGTGCCGGGCCCCGCTGAGCCGGGGCGCGAGCCCGGGGAAGGAGTGCGTCAGCTGCAGCCCCAACAGGGCGGCAAGTACGGGGAGCAGCGCCAGCATCAACAGCGCGGCGTCCAGGGCCCGTCCTGACGGGCGGGCGTCGACCACATAGGTGACCGCGACGCAGAAGTAGCCCACGAGCACCACCGCGGTGATCACCACGGCCAGCCGTGGCGCGAGATCGTCGCGGTGACGAGCCGAGTCGCTCCCGGCATCGCCGGGCAAGGAGGTGCCCTGCACTCGTCCTCCGGATGGTCGGGCTGGATTGGGTAACTTGCCCGAGAGTATCCGAACTTTTCCGGTCGTGGAGAGGTGGCGTAGGACGCTGACTTTACACAGAGGGTTACTGGTGCTCACAGTCAATCACAAGGGATTACAGAAAAAGAGGGACAGGGTTGAGGCGGTGGTACGGGGTGGGCTCGGCCAGCCGCCCCAGGGCCACCGGCACTTGGAAGAGCCGGCCGGGAGCGAAGCGGGCCCAGTGCGGACGCAGCCCGGGCACCAGCACCTTCGCCACGGGCAGCCCGACGTCCGGCCGCGTCTGGTCCAGGACGAGCAGCTCCATGCCGTGCCCGCGGACCACCTCGGCTATGAGGTCGAGGAGGCCGAGGGCGTCGGTTCTGTGCGGACCGGATATGCCCGCGCCCTCCGCCACGACCCCTGACGGGGCCAGATACGGCTGGTTGGCGAGGGTCGCGGTGCGGAACCAGCACAGCGCCTCCGGATCGGCCGTCACCCCGTACCCGTCGCCGTCGACGCGGGCCTCGACCACGGGGGGCAGCATCTGGTTGAGCTCGGCCAGGGCGTGGCGCAGCGCGGTGTGCCGGTCGAAGTGGGCGCCGAAGCCCAGGGTGATGTCCTCGGCGGACTTGTCGGTACGGCGGGAGACGGCGGCCACCACGGGGATGCCGAGGTCGGAGGTGAGGTCGAGCGCCCACACCTCGCGGCGCAGTTCGGTGTGGACGCGCCGCAGTTCGGCGATCCACGGATCGTCCTGGGCGTCGAGGTCGAGCGCCGGCTGACGGGTGCGGTTGTACCACCACAGGGCGACCGCGTCCCGCTCCACCAGCTCCAGGAAGCCGCGCAGCACCGCATCGGCCAGACTGCCCCCGGCGGCGGCCCCGTTGGAGTCGGCCCGGCAGTAGCGCCGTCCGGCCGGCTGGGGCGTGCCGTAGTACAGCAGGGCGGTCGGCAGCAGCCGGTGCCGCTGCGCGGTGATCGACCACACCGGGGTCCAGTCCAGCTCCGCCCGCTCGTCGAACGGATCACAGACCCGGTGGCGCGCGGATGTGCCCCGGTCGCGAAACTGCCGTGGGTCGAAGAGCTGCACCGCGTTCGGATGTACGGCGTCCTCGGGGTCCAGATCGCGGTAGCGGGCGCGCTGCCGCGGCTCGTCCCCCTGGAAGTGGCCGCTGTAGTGCTCCAACGCCTCGCACAGCGCGCTCGCCTGACCCTGCTCGGACGTCATGCCCTTGCCATGGGCTGCGGTGCGCAGCCCGGCCCGTACGGTGTCGAGCCCGGGAGGCGCCGCGGGGCCGACGGGGCTGGTGGGGCCGACAGGGCCGGCGGGTCTGGTGGGGCCGGCGGGTCTGGCGGTGAGGTCGACGGTGGCGTACGCGGGGTGTGTGGCGTGGAAGCAGTTGAGGAAGGCGGGCCCGCGCGGGTCTCGGCGGATCTCGCTCACCAGCCCGGTCACGGGGCTGATCAGATGCGCGTACGTCTCCATGATCCGCCGCGGTGGGCTGTCGGCGATCTGCCACGGGGCGTCGTCGGCGCGCGTGACCAGGGCCAGGGGCGCCCGTATCCGCGCCGCGACCAACCGTGGGTCGCCGCATGCGGGGCACTGCGGGCGGCGGCTGACCGCGTGGTGCTCCAGGGCGGAGGTGAGGGTGTCCAGAGTGCACAGCGCGCGCTGCCCCGGGTGGCGGTGCCCGGCCAGCCAGGTGGCCGCCTCCAACGCGGCCAGTTGCAGCGCGGCGGCCCGGCTGGCGGCCAGGGACGCGGGCGGGCGGGGCACCGGGCCCGCACGGCCGAGTCGGTGCTGGAGATGTGCCTCGGCCTGCCGTCGCCGCCACAGCCGGTCGGCCAGACAGGACCAGCACGGGTCGTCCTGGGCGCCCAGGAACGGGCCGATCCACGCCGTCGTGCCGACCGGCTTGACCGGCAACCAGCGGCGGCCGGACGCCCGGTGCTCGGCGTCGAGCGCGGCGAGGCGTGGATCGAGGTAGTCGTCACAGACCACAAGAGTGAGATACGCGTCGCCGCGTTGACGCTTGTCGATTTGACATGGCCCAGGCCCGTCCCCGGCCCCCGCCCCGAACTCGTCTCCTTCCACGGCGCGGATGCCCGCCGCACGCAGCGCCTGGACGGCCTCGTCCAGCTCGGTGCAGCCGAGGGCCACAGGGGCCACGACGGCGGACCGCAGGGCCCCGGCGCAGGGCGTCATCGGGAGGGCGACCGGGGGCGGGGCGGGGGCGGCGGTCACGCCGGCCAGCCCCCAGTACGCGTCCTCGGGGCGTGGATAGCGTCCGCGCTCGCACACAAGACCCGCCTCGCACAGCCGGGCGATGACGCGGGTGACCAGCGCCGCGGCAGCGGCGGGATCGGTGCGTACAGCGGCGGGATCGGTGCGTACGCCGGCCTCGGCGAGGATGTGCTCCAGGTCCCTGGAGCCGTCGAGCAGCGGGGCAAGCGTCTCGGCCGTCTGGCCGTGCAGCGCCGTGACGCCGCGCTCCGAGACGAGGTAGACGGCCTCGCCCGGCACCCGCTCGACGCGTAGGTGCGGGGAGAAGCCCAATGTGCCCATCAGCCGGCTCAGCCGACGCTGATGGTGCAGATGCAGATGCCCGGGGTGGGGGCGGGCCATGGCTCGGCGGAGAGGTCCTCGATGACCAAGTCGTCGACGCCTAAGCGGCCTCGGGGAGGTGGGGTGCGTTCCTGCGTCGTCCGGTGCGGTGCATCGCAAGGCGGAGCGGCGCCCTCGTACTGGGCGTACTTGGGTGCTGCGACAACGCGGCGAGGTGCCGTGCCGGGCGGCGCGGGGGCGTGCCTCACTTCCCCGAGGTCGCTTGGGTCGGCGGGGCCGGGGCCCGCGGCGCACAGGGGCGAAGGGCTCGCGGGGAGGGGGGATGTGTCGGTCATTGTGGGCTCTCCTCGGGGTGAGAGGCGGTCCTGGCAAGGAGTCTGCGATGACGGATCCACGGCTTGCCAGTGCTTTCCTCATAACCAGGGTGTGAACTTGTCATGACCTCCGCCTCACAGGACTCATGCACGGTTCGGGAGTCCGGCACTGGCCGTGCCCACCACCCGCACGCGAGGCTCATATGTGCCTCAATGGCAGGGCCGCGCGGCCAAAGAGGCACCTGGTGGACCGTCTGACGGAGGTGTGACAGGACCATGGAAATCAAGGTGTTGGGGCCGCTGAGCGTCGAGGCCTGCGGTCAGTCGATCGTGCCCAGCGCGGGCAAGCCGCGGCAGATCCTCGCACTGCTTTCCGTGTACGCCAACCAGATGCTCCCGGTGCCCACCCTTATGGAGGAAATCTGGGGCGCGCAGATGCCGCGCAGCGCGTTGACCACGCTCCAGACGTACATCCTCCAGCTCCGGCGGAGACTGGCCGTGGCGTACGGGCCGCAGGCGCCCGAGGCATCGAAGAGCGTGCTGGCTACGCGGTACGGCGGATATGTGCTGGAGGCCCAGCCGGGCGCGGTGGACATCCACGAGTACGACCGGCTGGTGGCCTCCGGGCGGGACGCGCTCGACGTCGGCGACGATGTCGAGGCCTCGTTTCTGTTCCGCGAGGCGCTGGCGGTGTGGCGCGGTCCCGCTCTCGTGGACGTGCGGGTCGGACCGATCCTGGAGATCGAGCTGGCCCGGCTGGAGGAGAGCCGTCTCGGGGTCCTGGAGCGTCGGATCGAGGCCGACCTGCGCCTGGGCCGCCACGCCGAACTACTCACGGAGCTCACCGAACTGACGGCCCGACATCCGCTCCACGAAGGGCTGCACGCCCAGTGCATGGCCGCCCTGTACCGGTCCGGCCGCCCGTGGCAGGCGCTGGAGGTGTACCAGGGGCTGCGCGGCCGGCTCGTCGAGGACCTGGGGCTCGAACCCTCCCCGCGGCTGCAGAAGCTGCAGCAGGCGGTGCTCGCCTCGGACCCCGCGTTGGACCTGGAGCTGGGCGGGCAGTGGCGCCGCCCGGTGCTCGACCTGTTCGCCGCGTAGGTCCCTGCCGGTTCACCATCCGATCGCACCTCCCCTGAACGCCCGGCGCCGCCCTTCTTGCCGGGCCGGCTACGGCTCCGCTCCCCGACACCCCCCGCGCGGGCGAGCGGAGCCGTAGTGCTGTCCGCGTACGGTTCCGGGCGCTTCAGTTGGTTCTGTCGTTCCTGTGGCTCCTGTCGCTCCTGTCGCGTCGGCCGTTCCAGCCGTATTCCAGGGGCTCCTGACACCGTCCGGCGGACGACCTCGCCCGACACCAGCCATAGGGGGCCGCATTGCGCATCATCGACCTGTCGACACCGGTGGACGCCTCGGGCTGGGAGCCGGACCCGCTGGTCCACGAGATCATGACGCCGGCCGAGGCGGCCCACCATATGAGCGAGGAGATGCGCGAACACTTCGGCATCGAGTTCGACCCGTCCGAACTGCCGGGCCAGGAACTGCTCTCCCTGGACACGCTCACCCTGACCAGCCACACCGGCACCCATGTCGACGCCCCCGCGCACTACGGCTCCACCGGGACGTACGGAGTGCCCCGCACCATCGACCAGATGCCCCTCGACTGGTTTCTGCGCCCGGCTCACGTCCTGGACATCACCGACGCCGATCCGGAAACCCGCACCGTCGGTGTGCCGCATATCGAGAAGGAGCTGGCCCGTATCGGCTGCCGGCCGCAGCCGCTGGACATCGTCCTGCTGCATACCGGCGCCTCCCGGTGGGTCGGCACATCCCGGTACTTCACGGAGTTCACCGGCCTCGACGGGCCCGCTACCGACTATCTGCTCGACCTCGGTGTCCGCGTCATCGGCACCGACGCGTTCAGCCTCGACGCCCCGTTCTGCGACATGATCCGCCGCTACCACGCCACTGGCGACCAGTCGGTGCTGTGGCCCGCCCACTTCGCGGGCCGCCGTCGCGAGTACTGCCAGATCGAGCGGCTGGCGCGGCTGGAAACGCTGCCGCCCACCGGGTTCCGGGTCGCCTGCTTCCCCGTGAAGATCGCGGGCGCGGGGGCGGGCTGGACGCGGGCGGTGGCGTTGCTCGACGAGTGACAGGCCCCCACCCGGCGTCGTAGGGCTCCGTCCCGAGTCGAGCGCGGGTTGAGAGCCGGGCGGCACTGTGACGCGGCGGCACTGTCATACGGGCGACACCGTCGCAGCCGGAGGGGCGCGCCGCTGTCGAAAGGGAGAGCGCGCGGAGACCCCGAGGAACGAGGGGTCGAGCACGGTCGACCGTCGACAGGGGCTGTAGCGCCCCGGAGGCGAATCGAGTGATACAGACGGTACCGAGCAGGGAGGTCGAACCGACGTGATGCATCAGCGCGTTATCGATCGACGGGGGAGGCGTCGGGTGGCGATCACCGGCATAGGCGTGGTGGCCCCGGGCGGCGTGGGGACCAAGGAGTTCTGGTCGCTGCTGACCGAGGGCCGCACCGCCACCCGCGCCATCTCCCTCTTCGACGCCACCCGCTTCCGCTCCCGGATCGCCGCCGAGGCCGACTTCGACCCGCACCACGAGGGCCTGACCCCGCAAGAGGTACGCCGGATGGACCGCGCCGCGCAGTTCGCGGTGGTCGCTGCCCGGGAGGCGGTGTCCGACAGCGGCCTAGAGGCCGCCGGGGCGCTGGGGGCCGGCGGGCCCGACCCGTACCGCGTGGGCGTCACCGTCGGCAGCGCGGTCGGCGCCACCACCAGCCTGGACACCGAGTACCGGGTGGTCAGCGACGGCGGGGCCAAGTGGCACGTCGACTACACGTACGCGGTGCCGCATCTCTTCGACCACTTCGTGCCCAGCTCCTTCGCCGCCGAGGTCGCCTGGGCCGTGGGCGCCCAGGGGCCGGCGTCCGTGGTCTCCACCGGCTGCACCTCGGGCCTGGACGCGGTCGGCCACGCCGTCGAGCTGATCCGGGAAGGCAGCGCGGACATCATGGTCGCGGGGGCCACCGACGCGCCCATCTCCCCGATCACCGTCGCCTGCTTCGACGCCATCAAGGCCACCTCGCCGCGCAACGACGACCCCGAACACGCCTCGCGCCCCTTCGACCGCACCCGCAACGGCTTTGTGCTGGGCGAGGGTTCCGCGCTGTTCGTCCTCGAGGAGCTGTCCCTGGCGCACCGCAGGGGCGCCCATGTCTACGCGGAGATCGTCGGCTTCGCGTCCCGCTGCAACGCGTACCACATGACCGGGCTGCGCCCCGACGGCCGGGAGATGGCCGAGGCCATCCGTGTCGCCCTCGACGAGGCGCGGCTGCCGGTGACGGCCGTCGACTACATCAACGCCCATGGCTCCGGCACCAAGCAGAACGACCGCCACGAGACCGCGGCCTTCAAACGCGCCCTCGGCGAGCACGCCCGGGCCACGCCGATCAGCTCGATCAAGTCGATGGTCGGCCACTCGCTGGGCGCCATCGGCTCCCTGGAGATCGCCGCCAGCGCCCTGGCCATCGAGCACGGTGTCGTACCGCCCACCGCCAACCTCCACGAGCCCGACCCCGAATGCGACCTCGACTACACCCCGCTGGTCGCCCGCGAGCAGCGCGTCGAGGTGGTGCTGAGCGTGGGGAGCGGGTTCGGCGGTTTCCAGAGCGCGATGGTGCTGGCCCGGCCCGACGAGCACGGGGCCGAGAGGGGTACGTGGTGAGCGCCGTCGCCGTGTTCACCGGCATCGGCGTCGCCGCGCCCAACGGCCTGTCGACCCCGGTGTGGTGGAAGGCCACCCTGAACGGCGAGAGCGGCATCCGACCGGTCAGCCGCTTCGACGCCTCCCGCTACCCGGCCCGGCTCGCGGGCGAGGTGCCCGGCTTCGACGCCGCCGAACACATCCCGAACCGTCTGCTCCCGCAGACCGACCACATGACCCGGCTCGCCCTGGCCGCCGCCCAGGAGGCGTTCGACGACGCGGACACCGACCCCGCCCAGCTCCCCGAGTACGCCGCCGGGGTGGTCACCGCCAGCTCGGCCGGCGGCTTCGAGTTCGGCCAGCGCGAGCTGGAGGCGCTGTGGAGCAAGGGCGGGCAGTACGTCAGCGCGTATCAGTCCTTCGCCTGGTTCTACGCCGTCAACACCGGCCAGATCTCCATCCGGCACGGGTTGCGCGGGCCCAGCGGCGTTCTCGTCAGCGAGCAGGCGGGCGGCCTCGACGCGGTGGCCCAGGCCCGCAGGCGGCTGCGCGGCGGGAGCAGGCTCATCGTCACCGGCGGCGTGGACGGGGCGGTCTGCCCATGGGGCTGGACGGCGCAGCTCTCGGGCGGCCGGCTCAGCCTCGCCGACGACCCCACGCGCGCCTATCTGCCCTTCGACGCCGCGGCCCGCGGCTATGTGCCGGGCGAGGGCGGGGCGATCCTGATCCTGGAGGAGGCCGCCGCGGCCCGCGCCCGCGGCGCCCGCGTGTACGGCGAACTGGCCGGTTACGCCGCCACCTTCGACGCCAGGCCCGGAAGTGAGCAGCACCTCAGCGGCGTGCCCGGCCTGCGCCGCGCCGTCGAACTCGCCCTCGCCGACGCCCGCCTAGCCCCCGACGACATCGACGTCGTCTTCGCCGACGCCTCCGGCGTACCCGACCTCGACCGGGCCGAGGCGGAGGTCATCACCGCCGTCTTCGGGCCCCGGCGGGTGCCGGTCACCGCGCCCAAGACCATGACGGGGCGGCTGTACGCGGGAGGGGCCGCCCTCGACCTCGCCGCCGCCCTGCTGGCGATCCGCGATGCGCTGATCCCGCCGACCGTGAACGTCACCCGGCTTGCCGAGGGTCTGGAACTCGACCTGGTGAGCGCCGAACCGCGGCCCTGCCCCGTACGCGCCGCCCTGGTGCTGGCCCGTGGCCGCGGCGGCTTCAACGCGGCGGCCGTGGTCGTCGGTGCCCAATCCCACTGAGCCCAATCCCACTGAGCGCAATCTCACTGAGGGCAACCTCACTCGGCGCAACCCCACTGAGCCCGACCCCGCTGGGCGCAGCCCCCGCTGAGCGCCCCCCCCGCTGTTCGCCATCCCAAGAGAGAGGCATCACGAGATGACACAGATGACCCAGATGACGCTGGCCGAGCTGACCACCCTGCTGCGCGAATGCGCCGGCGAGGACGAGACCGTCGACCTCGACGGAGATGTGCTGGACACCCCCTTCGCCGACCTCAACTACGACTCCCTCGCGGTCCTGCAGACAGTGGGCCGTATCGAGCGCGAATACGGGGTGCTGCTGGCCGACGACACGGTCGCCGAGGCCGCCACGCCCCGGCTGCTGCTGCAGTTCGTCAACGCGGGCCTGACCGAGGCGCGCACCCGCCCGGCCCAGGCCTAGGGGGCGCTGCCATGCGCGTACTCATGGTCGTCACCCCCGTCAGCAGCCATCTTCAACCACTCGTCCCCCTCGCCTGGGCGCTCGCCGGCGCGGGCCATGAGGTGATGTGCGCCGGGGAGCCCGGGGCCGTGGAGGCGGCGCGCGCCGCCGGGCTGCACACCCTCGCCGTCGAGGCCCAGCCGCTGTCCGCCGACGCTCCGCCCCCGGCTCCGGCCCGGCGGCCGATGGGCGGGGAGCCCGCGGCGGTGTGGGAACCCGACTGGGAAGCGCTCGCGGTCCGCTGGCGGGCCCGGGTCGGCCGGGTGCTCGACGGTTATCTGAGGTTCGCCCGCGAATGGCGGCCCCACCTCGTGTTGTCCGATCCGGTCGAGTTCTGCGGGCCGATCGTCGCGGGCGCGCTGGGCGTACCGTCCGTCGTCCACCGCTGGGGCACCGACGTCCTGACCACGCTGGCCCGCGGCCCCGCCCGCGCCGCGCTGCGGTCCGTCTGCGAGCGGGCGGGCATCCCCGGGGGCCTGCTGCCCGACCCCGATCTGCTGCTCGACCCGTGTCCGCCGCTGCTGCGGCACCCCCGGGCGGCCCCGGCCAGGCCGGTGCGCTACGTGCCGTACAACGGCCCCGGCAGCTACCCCTCCCGGGGGCCGCTGCGCTCGCCGGAGCAGCGGACGATATGCGTATCGTTCAGCGCCCAGACGATCGAGCGGTCGGGCATGGCCACCCTGGCGGCGACGGCCGCCGCGTTCGAGGGCCTGGAGGGCGTACGGGGCGTGTTCACCTTGCCCCGGGCGCGCGCCGAGGAGCTTGGAGCGCTGCCGGCCAACGTACGGGTGATCGAGCCCACCCCGCTGTCGCAGCTCCTGAGGCGCTGTACGGCCCTGATCCACCACGGCGGATCCGGGTCCGGGCTGACGGCCCTGCACTACGGCCTGCCCCAGCTCGTCCTGGCCCCACCGCTGCCCAGCCTCGGTGTCTACGCCGAACGGATCGCGGCCTGCGGCGCCGGCCGGTCGCTCGACCCTGGTGAGCAGCGGGACCCCGAGGCGATCCGTACGGCGCTCCGCGAGCTGCTGGACGACCGGTCGTACGGGGTGGCGGCGGGCCGGCTGCGGGAGGAGATGGCCGCCATGCCGACCCCCGCCGAAGTGGTCGGCGAGCTGGAGGAGTTGGCCGGGCCGCGCATCGGCGTATCGCGGGTCGCCGGTTCCCGCGCGGCCTGAGGACGGGCCCCGCACAGCCTGAGGGCGGGCCTAAGCGGTTGCCGGTACCTCACGTCCTATGGCCGTCGTCAGGCGGGCGAGGGCGGCGGCCTCCCGGCTGCCTTCGTCGGCGCCGAAGACATGCATCACCAGGCCCGTCTCGCCGGGTGTGGCGGGCACGTGCAGCGTCTCGTAGTCCAGGGTGAGCAGCCCGGCCTCGGGGTGGCGCAGCCGCTTGCGCCCCGCCCCGCACATCACGACCTCGCCGGTGGCCCAGACGCGCCGGAAGTCGGCGCTGTGCGTGGACAGTTCGGTGATGAGCGCGGCCAGTTCCGCGTCGTCGGGGTACCGGCCCGCGGAGACCCGCAGCTGGCCCACGCTCTCCGCCGCCCGGTCCTCCCATTCGGGGAAGACGGTCCGGGAGGCGGGGTCGAGGAAGAAGTACCTGGCCTGGTTGTGGTCGCGGCCGCCCGGGTCGGCCAGGCCGCCGATCAGCTCGCCGCCGAGATCGTTCCAGGCGAGCACGTCGAGGCGGTGGTTGGTGACGTAGGCCGGGACGGGGGACATGGCGTCGAGGATCTGCCGCAACAGGGGGCTGACCCGGGCCTCGGGCGGGGGTCCGCCCCGCGTGCCGGTCAGGGTGGCCAGGTGCTTGCGCTCCGCCGCGTCGAGGCCGAGGGCCTTCGCGAGCGCGTCGAGCACTTCGGGGGAGGGCTGGGTGGCGCGGCCCTGTTCGAGGCGGACGTAGTAGTCCACGCTGATCCCGGCCAGCTGGGCCAGCTCCTCGCGGCGCAGCCCGCGCACCCGTCGGCGCCCGCCGCCGGCGATTCCGACGTGCTCCGGCGCGACGCGCCCACGGCGGGCGCGCAGAAAGCCGCCGAGCGCCCGCCGGGTGTCCCCGACGCCGTCGATGCGGTCGATGCCGTTGCTGTCCATGCCTTCCAGTATGGGTGGCCCTCGCAATACCAGGATTCCCGTTCCGCCGGTAACACAGGGTGCTGGCTACGGTGCCGCGCCCGGGAGAGCGTGGTGCCATGAGCGAAGCCATGCCGCAGCGGCAGCCGCGGAAGAAGATCCTGATCGTCAGCGCCCACCCCGAACCCCGTTCCCTCAACGCCTCCCTGACCTCCTTCGCGGCCGAGGAGCTGCGCGCGGCGGGGCATGAGGTGCGGGTGTCCGACCTGTACGCGATGAAGTGGAAGGCGGCGGTGGACGCCGACGACTTCCCCGACCACGCCGGGGACCGGCGTCTTGATGTGCTGACGGCCTCGGGGGAGGCCACGCTGGCGGGGCGGCTGTCGCCGGACATCGCGGCCGAGCAGGAGAAGGTGCGCTGGTCGGACGCGGTGATTCTGCAGTTCCCGATGTGGTGGTTCTCGGTGCCCGCGATCCTGAAGGGCTGGATCGACCGGGTGTTCACCTTCCAGTTCGCCCACGGCCCGGCCGTCCCCCCGCCGTACAGCGAGGGCGCCCTTGCGGGTCGGCGGGCGCTGCTGTCGGTGACGGTCGGCGCCCGGGAGTCGGCGTTCGCGAACCGGGGTATCCATGGGCAGCTGTCGGACGTCCTCTTCCCGCTCCAGCACGGCCTGTTCTGGTTCACCGGCATGGCGCCGCTCGAACCGTTCGCGCTCTACGACTCGCTCGATGTGCCGGAGGAGCGGTTCGAGGAGGTGAAACGGGAGTACGGGCGGCGGCTCGACCGGCTCTTCACGGACGAGCCGGTCCCGTTCCGCGCGCTCAACGGCGGCGACTACGGCCGCGATATGCGCCTGCTGCCGGGCGTGGAGGCGGCCGGGACGAGCGGTCTTGACCTCCACGCGCGCCCGCGCGGCTGAGCCCTATAAGGCTTCCTCCAGGGCGATGACCCGGTCGGCGGGGCTCGGCATGCGCAGTATGTCCGTACGGAGGCGGGCGGCGGCACGGGCGTGGCGGGGGTCGTCCACCAGGGCCTCGACCGCTTCGCTGACGGCGACGGGGTCGGACTGGCGCTCGGGCGGCAGGATGAGCCCGGCGCCATGGCGGTGGAGGCGTTCGCCGATCTCGGCGGTGACCGGGATCTGGGGCAGCACCAGCTGCGGGGTCCCGGACGCGACCGCCGTGAGGCCGGTGCCCGAGCCGCCGTGGTGGACCACGGCCGCGCAGGTGGGCAGCAGCTCGGACATGGGGAGGCCCACGGCGATGCGCGCCTTCTCCGGGGCCGCGGTCAGCGTCCGCGCCTGGTCGGCGCTGATCGCCAGCACCACCTCCAACCCCCGACCGGCCAGCGCGTCGGCGGTCTGTGTCAGCAAGGGGGGCAGGGCGCCGGGGCGGACCTTGTGCCCGGAGACCCCCGCCGTGATGCACACCCGCGGCCTGGCGCGCTCCTCCAGCACCCAGCGCGCCACGTCCCCCGGGCCGTTGTACGGGACGTAGCGCATATCGAGCCGGGGCCGCGGCGCCGGATCGGGGAGGCGCAGCGCGGGCGGGAAGGGGTCGAACCAGGCGCTGGGGCCGGAGCGCGGGCGCACGCCGTGGCGCTCGAAGAGGCGCCGGTAGCCCGGCAGCGGGCGGGCGCCGAGCTCGTGGTTCTCCACGCGCATGATGGTGGCCGTGCCCCAGCCGTGCCCGTACGCGGGGACGCCGAGCGCGGCGGCGGCCACCGTGCCCGCGAAGCACAGCGCGTCATGGACGACCACGTCGGGCCGCCAGTGGCGGGCGAGGGCGAGGAGGTCGTCGGCCATCGCGTCCGCGACCGTGAACTGCTTGTCGGCCAGCGCGCGGAGCACCGTGTGCTGAGCGTCGTCCAGCAGACCGGGCCGTGATGCCCAGCCCTCCGGCCAGCGGCCGGGGCTGCGCCAGGGCGCGAGGTCCGCGCGGCTTCTGATCTGCTCCACGGCCACGTCCCGGCCGACGGGCACCCCGGTCAGCCCGGCGCGCGCCGCCGAGGCCATGCACGAGGGCGGGGCGGCGAGCCGTACGTCGTGCCCGGCGGCCCGGCAGGCCCAGGCCAGCGGCACCAGGCTGAACAGATGGCCCGGCTCGGCCCATGTGGCGAACAGCACCCGCACCGGATCAGTCCAGGTCGTCGCGGTGGATCCGGCGGTCGAGCACCAACCAGCGGCCGTCGCGCCGCACCAGCAGGTCCGCGCAGGTGGTGGACGCACGCAGCACGGCCTGCCCGGCGCGCGGGGTCTCCAGGACCTGGGCGTACGAGCGGACGAAGACGGTGTGTTCGTCCCTGGGTTCAGCTACGAGCATGCCCAGCCAGTGGCGGCGCCTGACGCCCCGCGCGGCGAAGTCGTCGGTGGCCTGGCGGGCGCCGGCGGCGATGGCCGCGCGGCCGGTGAACGGCTCGGGGTGGGCGTTGGCGGCGAAGACGCCGTCCTCGGCGAAGGTCTCCGCCCAGGCCTCGGCCTCGCCGTCGTCGAGCAGCTGCATCTGGCGGGCGTAGAACTGCTGGATCTCCGCGTACAGCTCGGCGGGCCCGGCGGGTCCGGCCGGCACGGCTGGTGCGGTGGGGTCGGCTGTTGCGCTGGCGGGGTGTGCCGCGACGGTCATGGCGGTCGGTCCCTCTCTCGCGTCCTGTGTGTCGTGCCTGGGTGTCGTGCCTGTGTGTCGTGCGGCAGCGTCGCCGCGGGCCCTCGTACGCCCCTTGACGGGCGGTCGAACGGCCCGCTCGACCACCGTGCGATCGAGGATCGAGAGCCCACGGTCACTCTTCGGAGCAGACAACGCATCCAAGGAGCACGGGGAGGACGACGCGCATGGCGAGCGATGAGCGGCGGGTGGCGCTGGTCACGGGAGGCACGAGCGGAATCGGTCTCGCGGTGGCGCGGGGCCTGGCGGCGGCGGACTTCACGGTCTTCATCTGCGCGCGGACCGCCGAGTCCCTGGAGATGACCGTCAAGGAGCTACGGGCCGCGGGCCACGAGGTCGACGGCGCCCCCGCCGATGTGAGCAAGCGGAAGGACGTGCGCGATCTGGTGGCGGCCGCGACCGGGCGGTACGGCCGGATCGACGTCCTGGTCAACAACGCCGGGCGCAGCGGCGGCGGTGAGACCGTCGGGCTGGCCGACGAGCTGTGGTACGACGTGATCGACACCAACCTCAACAGTGTCTTCCTCACCACGCGCGAGGTGCTGGCCGAGGGCGGGATGCGGGAGCGCGGCTGGGGCCGGATCGTCAACATCGCGTCCACCGGAGGCAAACAGGGCGTGGTGCTCGGCGCCCCGTACTCGGCCTCCAAGCACGGCGTGGTCGGCTTCACCAAGGCGGTCGGCCTGGAGCTGGCCAAGACCGGCATCACGGTCAACGCGGTCTGCCCCGGGTATGTCGAGACGCCGATGGCCGAGCGCGTCCGCCAGGGGTACGCGGCGGTGTACGACACCACCGAGCAGGCCATCCTCGAACGCTTCCAGGCCAAGATCCCGCTCGGCCGCTACTCCACACCACAGGAGGTGGCGGGCCTGGTCGGCTATCTGGTCACCGACACCGCCGCGTCCATCACCGCCCAGGCGCTCAACGTCTGCGGCGGGCTGGGGAATTACTGACGAGAGCGGGTGCCGTGACCATCACCGAGACCTACCTCACCACACACGCCATCACCGTGCTGGCACCGGCCCGCACCGTGTACGGCATCATCGCCGACGTGGCCGACTGGCCCCAGCGCTTCGCCCCCAATGTGCACGTCGAACCCCTGGAGCAGACGCCCGGTGGCGAGCGGATCCGGATCTGGGCCACCGCGGGCGGCGTGGTGAAGAACTGGACATCGCGCCGTGAGCTGGACCCGGACGGGCTGCGCGTCACCTTCCGGCAGGAGGTGTCCGCGCCGCCGGTGGCGGCCATGGGCGGCGAGTGGATCGTCACCGCCCATGGTGAGAATGTGTCCCGGCTTGAGCTGCGCCATGACTTCCGCGCGGTCGACGACGACCCGTCGGGTGTCCGCTGGATCACCGCGGCGGTGGACCGCAACAGCGAATCCGAGCTGGCCGCGGTGAAGAAGCTCGCCGAACTCGGCGATGAATTAGGGAAGTTGGAGTTCTCCTTCGAGGACACGGTGTTCACATCGGGTGACGCCGCGCTGGTCTACGACTATCTGTACCGCGCCGATCTGTGGCCCGAGCGGCTGCCGCATGTGTCCCGGCTCGACCTCAAGGAGGACCCGGTCGGGGACGACGTGGCCGAGCCGCGGGTGCAGGTGATGGCGATGGACACCCGTACCGCCGACGGCTCGGTGCACACCACCGAGTCCGTACGGGTCTGCTTCGGGGCGGACCGCATCGTCTACAAGCAGACCACCGTGCCCGCGCTGATGACCGCGCACACCGGAAGCTGGACGATCACCCCGGCGGGCGACGGGCTGGCCGTCACCTCCCGGCACACCGTGATCCTCAACCCGGGGGCCGTGGAGCGGGTGCTCGGCCAGGACAAGACCGTCGCCGACGCCCGGACGTACGTACAGCGCGCGCTGAGCACGAACAGCGCCACGACGCTGCGCCATGCGCGGGAGTTCGCGGAGGCGGCGGCCGCTCGTGGGTGAGGCGAGCGGCGGGGCCGGAGTCGGGGCCGTCGGCGGGACCGAACGGCTCGACGGGCTGTCGGCCGAGGCGGCCCGCGCCCACCCCGCGCGGACCGCGCTGGTGTGGGCCGGGGCCGGGGCCGCCCCGGACCGCGGGCCGGCGGCGCTGGACTTCGCGAGCCTCGATCTCCGGGTGTCGCGCGCCGCGTATGCCCTGGACCGGCTGCTGCCGGGGCGGGAGCGCGCGACGGTGGCGGTCGCCTCCGTGCTGCACCCGGACTTCGCCGTGGCCTATTACGCGGCCGCGCGCAGCGGAAACGTGGTGGCGGTGGTCAATCCGCTGCTGCGCGAGGAGGCGCTGCTGCACATCCTGTCGGTGAGCGAGGCGCGGCTGGCGCTGGTCGACGCCGGGCTGTACGCGCGGCTCGCCCCGGTGCGCGACCGGCTGCCCGCGCTGCGGGAGGTGGTGCTGATCGGCCCGGTCGCGGCCGGGGCCTACCGGGACGTACCGCGCCTCGACGGTGTCCTGGCGAACATGGAGAATCGGACGCTCGTCCGGCCGCCGGGTGCGGTGAGCCCGGACGACGTGGTGTGCGTCCAGTTCACCAGCGGGACGACGGGACTGCCCAAGGCCGTCCGGCTCACCCATCGCAACCTGGTCGTCAACGCCGCGCAGATCGCCGAGGCACACCGCCTCGGCCATGGTTCGGTCGCCCTCAACCACCTGCCCACCTACCACCCCATGCACCTCAACTCGGCCCTGTTCGCGGGCGCCACACAGGTGCTGTGCGCCGCACCCGACCCGATCGACGCGGTCGAGGCGGCCAACCGCCACTCCGCCACGCACTTCTACAGCCTCCCGGTCCGCCTCGCCCGGCTCGCCGCCGCCCCCGCCCATGCCCTGGACGGGTTACGGCTCGCGACCGTACGGCAGATCGCGTCCGGCGGGTCGGCGCTTGCGGTGCGGGACGCGGCGCGGCTGGCCGAGCGGTTCGGGGTGCCGGTGTTCCAGGGGTACGGGCTCGCCGAGACCTCCCCGCTGACCCACAGCGACGACCCCGGCCGCCCGGTGCCCGGCTCGGTGGGCCGCCCGGTGGCGGGCACCGAGTGCCGGGTCGTGGACGTCGAGCGCCGTGCGGTGCTCGCGCCCGACAAGGCGGGAGAGGTGCAGGTGCGCGGCCCGCAGGTGATGAAGGGCTACCTCGGCGGCCCGGACGGCACCGGCCTGGAGGACGGCGGCTGGTTCTCCACCGGCGACGTCGGGCGGATCGACGGGGAGGGGCGGCTGTTCCTGGTCGACCGGCTCGGGGACACCTTCAAATGCGACAACTTCCTCGTCGCGCCGACGGAGATCGAGCAGGTGCTGCTCGGCCATGAGCTGGTCCGCGAGGCCGTGGTCTTCGGCCTGCCGGACGCCGCGCGGGGCGCGCTCGCCGCGGCGCTGGTGGTGCTTCAGCCGGACGCGGGCGGGGCCGAGGCCATCGCGGCGGCCGTGGCCGATCAGCTCCCGTACTACCAGCGGCTTCACCACATCGAGGCGGTGGACGCCATCCCGCGCAACGCGAACGGGAAGGTGCAGCGCCGCGCTCTGCGCGACGCCCTCATCGCACGCCTCCAGTCGCGAACCCCTGACCACGCCTCTGCCCACGCCTCTGTCCGAACCCAGGAAGGCCGTACCGTGGACCACCCGACCGGTCTGTTCACCGTCATCAACACCTTCACGCTCAAGGACCACGGCCGGGCCGATGAGTTCGAGCGCCGTTTTCTCGACCATGTGGCGTGGATGCGCGCCCAGGAGGGCTTCGATTCACACCAGGCGGTGCGGCTGGTGGAGCGGCCCGGGGTGTACATCAACCTCGGCCGCTGGCGCTCGCCCGAGTCCTTCCAACGGGTGCGGGGCAGCGAGGTGTTCCAGGCACACGCCAAGGAGTTCCACGAAGTGGTGGAGGTGGACGCCGACCCGTCCCGCAATGTGCTGCGTACGGGTGGCGATGTCACGGAGGGCGCGCCGGTGGTCGTCGTCGAACGACTCGGCGTGGAGGGTCCCAGCCTCGACGCGTTCGACGACTCCTACCGGGAGTACGCCCGTGCCCTGACGGCGCGGCCGGGCTTTCTGCACGCCGACTTCAGCCGGTCGCTGACGCGGCCGGGCAACTACACCTTCGTCACCTGGTGGTCGGACGCGGAGGCATGGCGGGCGGCCCGCGCCGACGCCCCGGCCTTCGGCACGGCCGAGTGCGCCGTGCACCTCGCCGCGCATGCAACGGCGCATGCCACGGCGCCGAAAGCGGCGGACCGTGTCGGCTGAGCCCGCGGAGGCCGAGCCCGCGGAGGCCGAGCCCGCGGAGTCCGGCCCCGAACCGGCCACGCTGGGGCTGGACGGCAAGGTCGCGCTGGTGACCGGGGCGACGCGCGGCGTCGGGTTTGCGGTGGCCCGCAAGCTGGCCGCCGCGGGCGCCCAGGTGATCCTCGACTACGCGCACAGCGAGGCGGACGCCGAACGCGCGCTCCGCGACCTGTCGGGGCTCAAGGGCAGCGCGATCGCCCGGCGGGCGGATGTGACCAGCCCCGAGCAGCTGCACGCGCTGCTGGCGGAGGTGGGCGAGCGGTACGGCCGGCTGGACATCTTCGTGCACAGCGTCGCGTCCTGGCACCCGATGCCCGCCGTCGGGGCGCGCCCCGACGGCGTACGGGCCGACCTCTCGGCCGCCCTGGCCCCGCTGCTGTACGGCGCCTCCGCGATCGCCGACCTGATGGCGGGCGGGCCCGGGCGGATCGTCGCGGTGTCCAGCAGCGGGGCCCACCGGGCCGTGCCGCGCTATGTCGGCCCCGGTATCGCCAAGGCGGCGCTGGAGAGCCTGGTGGGCTATCTCGCCGTGGAGCTGGCGGGCCGCCGGATCGCGGTGAACGCGGTCGCCACCGCGAAGCTCGACAAGGGGCCTGACACCCCCGACCCGGCGACCGTCGCGGCGCTGGCCGCGCGCACCCCGGGCGGCCGGCTGACCACGCCGGCCGATGTCGCCGATGTGGTGGCCCTGCTGTGCACGGCGGAGGCGGGCTGGATCCAGGGCCAGGTGATCACCGCGGACGGCGGTCTGGGGCTGCGCGCGTGAGCGCACCCGCGGCGCGTCAGAAGGGAGCGCAGGTGGCCGAGGAGGAGTTCGACACCGATGTGTGCGTGGTCGGCGGCGGCCCGGCCGGGCTGGTCCTGGCGCTGCTGATGCTGCGCTCCGGGGCGCGGGTGACGGTGGTGGAGCGCTCCCGTACGCACCACCGGGAGTTCCGCGGCGAGATCCTGCAGCCCGGCGCGATGGCACTGCTCGACGACCTCGGCGTACTGGCCGGGGCCCGGGCGCGCGGCGGACACGAGCACGACCGGTTCCGGCTGGTCGAGGGGGACCGTGTGCTGCTGGAGGCCGACTACCGGCTGCTGCCCGCCCCGTACGACCACCTGCTGAGCATCCCGCAGGCGCATGTGCTGGACGAACTGCTCGCGCACTGCCATCGCTTCACCGGTTTCCGCTGGCTGGACGGGCGGCGGGTCGGCGGTCTTGTCCGCCGGGAGGGCCGCGTCGCCGGTGTCACGGCCGCCGGGCCGGTGGGCCCGTGCACCGTACGGGCCCGGGTGGTCGTCGGCGCGGACGGCCGCTATTCGCGGATCCGGCGGCTGGCGGGCATCGGGGCGGGGCGCACGGAGGCGTTCGCCCACGATGTGCTGTGGTTCAAGCTCAAGGAGAGCGGAAACCGGAGCCAAGACGCAGGCGTCGAGCCGCCCGTGCGCGATGTGCGGGTGTTCCGCGCCGGCGGCAGCCCCGTACTCGTCTACGCCTCCTGGCCCGACCGCATCCAGGTCGGCTGGACCCTGCCGCACAAGGGCTATCGCGATATCGCCGGACAGGGCCTTGACCACGTCAGGGACGAACTCTGCCGGGCCGTGCCGCCGTACGCCCACCTCATCCGCGAACAGGTCCGCTCGCAGGGCGACCTCAGCCTGCTGGACGTGTTCTCGTCGCGGGCCGAGCGCTGGGCCGACGACGGGCTTGTGCTGATCGGCGACGCCGCCCACACCCACAGCCCGATCGGCGCCCAGGGCATCAATCTCGCCGTCCAGGACGCGGTGGTGCTGCACCCGGTCCTGGTCGGCGCGCTGGCCGCGGGCGACATCGGCGCGGCGCGCCTCGCGGCCTTCGAGGAGCGCCGGAGCCCCGATATCGCGGCCGTCATGAGGCTGCAGGCCCTGCAGAGCAAGGCGATGCTCTCGCAGGGCCCCTTCGCCAGCCGGGTGCGCCCCCGGCTCGCGCGGGTGCTGCGGCACACCCCGCTCTACCGCAAGATCCTCCACCGCATCGCGTACGGCAATCCGTCGATCCGTATCTCGGACGGCTCGGAAGAAAGGGTTATGTCATGCCGGAGAAGAAGCACGGCCCCGCCCCTGTGACGGTGGTCGCGCGCTTTGTGCTGACGGACAGGCACAAGCAGGACACGGAGGCCTTCGAGGAGGCGTTCGACGGCTACCGCGAATACATGACGACCCAGCACGGATTTCTGCACACCTCGCTGCTGCGGTCGCCCGACCACTCCGACCGGCATGTCATCGTCACCGAGTGGCGGGACAACTCGGCCTACAAGGCCGCCGTCATGGTCCCGGACTTCCTCCTGCTCACCGCCGCCGGGCTGATGGAACTCGCCGACCTCGACAACGACCACGGCCCGGTGCTGGCCTCGGCCTCGGGGACGGACGGTCAAGAGGCCGGGCAGTACTGCGTGGTGACCTCCCATGAGCCGGGCGACGAAGCAGACCAGGCGCCGCTGGTGGCACGGCTCGACGCCGCGGCCCGCCATGAGGGCTTCGTCTCCGGCTCGGTCGTCGCCTCCGACCGCCGCAAGGACGGATGTGTGAGCCTGCTGCGCCTTCGGGACGCGGAGGCGGCGCGGGCCGCGGGGGCGGGTCCTGACGAGGAGATCTACGAGGTGATCGCCGAGGCCTCCATGGACGGCGCGGCCAGCCGCGCGGCCTGAACCGGCCTGAGTGGTGGAACAGCTGAGGGCCGGCCCCCGCGGGGCCGGCCCTCACACATGGCCACTCGGATCCGGCCGCTCACACGCGGCCGCTCACACCGGCTGCAACTCGGACAGCTGCTCCAGATCGGCCACGACCCGCGAGGGCACCGGCATCCGCTCCATGTCCTGCCGCAGCTCCCCGGCAGCCTTGGCGTAGCCGGGCTCGGACAGCAGCGTGGTCAGGGACTCCCGCAGCACCTCGGGGTCGTCCTGGCGGGCCGCGTCGTCGAGCGTGATGCCCGCGCCCACCGTCGCCAGCCGGTCGCCGGTGGCGAACATGCAGGCCAGTTGCGGCAGTACGAGCTGCGGCAGGCCGAAGGCGGAGGCGGTGAGCGCGGTCCCCGCCCCGCCGTGGTGGATCACTGCCGCACAGCTGCCGAGGAACAGATGGAGCGGGGTGGGGTCGATGATCCGTACGTTGTCCGGGACCGGGCCGAGCTCCTCGCGGTACTCCTGCTCGACGGTCGCGACCGCCTCGACGTCCGGCAGCCCGTCGAAGGCTCGCAGCACCTGCCGCAGATGCGGGACGCCGTTGAGGACGAGGGTGCGCAGTCCCATGGAGATGCCCACCCGCCGGGGCCGGGAGCCCGCCTCGGCGATGCTCTCGTCGCGCAGCCAGTCCGGCATGACACCGCTGCCGTTGGCGGGTACGTACCGGATCGGGGTGCCCTGCTGCGCCGTCGGGAGCTGGAGCGCGGGCGGGCAGGGGTCGAGCAGCACGGTGGGGTCGGGCAGCCCGTCCAGGCCGAGGCGTTCGCACACGCCCTGGAGGGCGAGGCGCGCCGCCGGGCGTGCGGGGCGGGTGTACGGATCGACGCCCCAGCGGTAGTGCGCCACCGGCACGCCAAGCACCCCGCCGAGGATCGGCGCGGTGTACTCCAGCAGATCGGAGACGATCAGGTCCGGGCGGTAGGCGCGGGCGAAGTCGAGATAGTCCGGCAGCAGGTACTTGGTGTGCACCATCCACATCCGGGCCGCTCCGGCCACCTGCTCCGACGCTGGGCGGCCGAGCGATTCGACGAGCCGTTTGCCCTCCGGGAGGCCGCCGAGCAGCAGGTCGTCGACGTGGAACCAGTCGCCGATGCTCACGGCGCTCAGCCCCGCCGAACGGGCCGGACCCATCACATCCGGCTGCCCGGCCACCAGCACCTCGTGTCCCGCACTGCGCAGCGCCCAGGCCAGTGGCACCAGGGGCGCGAAGTGGGAGGACACGGGGGTGGACATCATCAGGACGCGCATCTGCTCTCCTCAGGTGGACGGTTGCGGGGCGTCGGCGGTGGCGGGGGATACGGGGACGGGGGCCGGCCGGGGGTCGGCGGCGCTCAGCCGTACGTCCGGCATGAGGAGCGCGAGCACCAGACCGGCCAGCATCACCCCGGCGGCGCACCGGAACACCGTGTCGGTGGCCAGTACGTAGGAGTGCACCGAGTGTGCCGTCCCCGCCCCCGTCCCCGGGTGTCCGGAGTAGCGGTGGTCCAGGACCGCGCCGAGCACCGCGGCGCCGCACGCCTTGCCCAGCATCAGAAAGAACCGGGTGCCGGTGGTGATGACACCGAGGCTGCCGGGCGGCGCGGCCGCCTGAGCGGTCTGCAGGACGACCTGTACGACCCCGCCGAGCCCGATGCCGAGCAGCACCAGCAGCAGTCCGAGCGTCAGGCCCGAGGTGTGCGTGTCGACCGTGCCGAACAGGGCCAGGGCGAGCGCCGCGACGGCGGTGTTCGCGATGAGCAGCGGCTTGTAGCGCCCGAGCCGGGTGATCACCAGCCCGGACACGCCCATGACGACCATCACCCCCGCCGCCACCGGGGCCAGCCGCAGCCCCGCGTCGCCCGCCGGCACACCGCGGGCGATCTGCAGATACGCGACGATGAACAGCGGGGAGGCCAGCACCGCGAAGCCGCCGATGAACTGGAGTGGCGCGGCGATCCGGAACACCGGGTCGCGGAAGAGCGACATCGGCAGGATCGGCTCCGCCACCCGCGTCTCCCACCAGCAGAACACCACGAGCAGGGCGGTGCTCCCCGCGCCCAGCGCGAGAATCGGCGCGGAGGACCAGGCGTAGTGCGAGCCGCCCCACTCGGCCACCAGCAGCAGCCCGGTGGCGCCCGCCGTGACCAGCGCCGCCCCCGTCACATCCACGCGGTGGCCGGTGGCGCGGTGCGGCAGCCGCAGAGTGGCCAGGGTGATGGCGACGGAGACGGCGCCCAGCGGCAGATTGACGTAGAAGATCCAGCGCCAGGACAGATGCTCGGTCAGAAAGCCCCCGAGCAGCGGACCCGCGAGGATGCCGAGGGCCACCAGTCCGCCGCCCATGCCCATGCCACCGCCGCCACTGCCCTGCCGGGGCGGGTAGACGGTGGCGAGGATGATCAGCGTCAGGCTCATCAGCCCACCGCCGCCCAGACCCTGCAGCGCGCGGTAGGCGATCAACTCCCCCATATGGGTGGCGGTTCCACACAGCGCGGAGCCGAGGAGGAAGACGAGGACGGAGAAGAGGTAGACCCGCCGGGGGCCGAGGGTGTCGCTGAGCTTCCCGTACAGCGGCTGGGACGCGGTCGCGGCCAGCGCGTAGGCGGTGATCAGCCAGGGGATGGCGCCGACGCCGCCGGCCGGATCCAGGTCCTGGGCGATCGGCCAGGCGGCGGTGGCCACGATGTTCTCGTCGAGCAGCGAGAGCAGCATGGTCAGCAGGGCACCCAGCGAGAAGAGCTGGATCTGCCCCTCGGACATGGCGGGCCGGTCGGACCCGGTGCTCATGACGCGGCGGCCAGGGCCGGGGCAGAGACTTTGTCGGTGGCCGCCGAGACGAGCTGTTCGAGATCGGCGGCAACAGCCGCGGGCGAGGGCATGCTCCGTACCTCGTCCGCCAGTTCGGCGGCGGCCCGGCGGTGTCCCCCGTCCGTGAGCAGGTCGGACACCGCGGCGCGCACCCGCTCCGGATCGTCCTGCGCCGCCGCGGTGTCCAGGCTGATCCCGGCGCCGGCGTCGGCCAGCGCGTCGCCGACGGTGAACTGGTCCAGGAGCTGGGGCAGTACGAGCTGGGGCAGCCCGGCCGCGGTCGCCGTCAGCGCGCTGCCGCAGCCGCCGTGGTGGATGACCGCGTCACAGGTGTGGAGGAACAGATTCAGCGGGGTCGGGTCGACGATCCGTACGGCCGGGGGCACCGCGCCCACCTGGTCCCGGAAGCGGGGGTCGACCGTCACCACGGCCTCGACGGCCTCGTCTCCCTCGTCTCCCAGCCCGTCGAACGCCTCCAGCACATGGCGCAGCAGCGGCAGCCCGTTCGTCACCAGGGTCTGCCGGCCCAGGGTGACACAGACGCGGCGTTGGGCCCGCGGTTCGGTGACCCAAGTGGGCCTGATGCCGACGCCGTTGAAGGGCACGAACCGGATCGGGGTGCCGCGCGCGGCGTCCGGGTCCTGGAGCGAGGGCGGGCACGGGTCGAGGACGGCGTGCGGCTCGGGCAGGCCGTCCATGCCGAGCCGGCGGCACAGCCCGTCCAGGAAGATGGCGGCGATCGGCCGGGCCGGGCCGGTCAGCGGGTCGACGCCCCAGCGGTGGTGTACGGCGGGTACGCCCAGGGCGCCGCCGATCATCAGCGAGGTGTAGTCGAACTGCTCGCCCACGACCAGGTCCGGCCGCCACTCGCGGGCCACGTCCAGATAGCCGCGGACCATGTAACGGGCGTGGGTGGCGTACACCTTGGCGGCGCCCGACAGGACCTCCTTGTTGTTCCGGCCCAGGGCCTGCAGCGGCCGGATGCCCGGTGGCAGATACGGCAGCACCGAGTCGTTGCCGTAGTACGGGGCGCCGACGCTCACGCTGGTCAGCCCGGCCGAGTGGGCCGTCTTCTGGATGTCGGGCTGCCCCATCACCAGCACCTCGTGGCCCGCGGCCCGCAGCGCCCAGGCGAGCGGGATCATCGGGGCGAGATGGGACGGCGAGGGCGTGGTCGTCATCAGGACGCGCATGTGGGCTCCCCCTCGGAGGTGACCGCGTCGTCCGTGCGCTGCGCGGCGAGCACGCGCCACAGCGCGGCCGGGGTGGCGAAGGTCTCCCCGCTCAGCGTGGCGTCGGGGAAGTCCACACCGTAGGCCTCCTCCAGGCGGACCAGGAGCTCGACGGTGGCCATCGAGTCGAGCCCGGCCGTCTTCAGGTCGAGGGCGGGGTCGAGTGGCGCGTGCCGGGAGTGCTGGGGAAGGACACCGAGGACCAGGTCCTCGAAGCGCTGCTCCCAGGGGCCGGACGAGCCGGGCGGGCCGGAACGATCCGAGTGCATGGCGGTGACCTCTTCCTTTTCTGTTACTTACGGGGCGCCTGGAGCAGCTGCCGCAGCCGCTGCTTGTCCGTCTTGCCGTTCGGGGTGAGCGGGAGCGAGGGGAGGACCCGGCAGTCGGCCGGAACCTTTGAGCCCTCCAGCCGTTCGCCGAGCGAGCCGAGCACGCGCTCCGGCGTCAGCTCGGTGACGGCGAAGAGCGTGAGGTCCGCGTCCGGGCCGGGCGGGAGTACGGCGGCCGCGGTGACCCCGTCGATGTCCAGCGCCGCCGCCTCGATCTCCAGCGCCCCGGTCAGTACGCCGCGCCGCTTGAACAGGTCGTCGCGGCGCCCGTGGAAGTAGAGATGGCCGTCCTCGTCGAGGTGGCCGAAGTCGCCGGTGTGCAGGGTGGTTTCGCCGGTCAGCGGATCCGTACGGAACCGGGCCGCGGTGAGCTCCGGCGCCCGCCAGTAGCCCCGCATGACATGCGGGCCGCGGACCGCGATCTGCCCGGTGTGCCCGGCGGGCAGCGGCTGCCCCGCGTCGTCCAGGATGGCCACGTGGGTGCCCGGCAGGGCGGTGCCGACGGAGTCCGGTTTACCGAGGTCGCCGTCGGGTTCGAGCACGGTGATCCGTTTGCACTCGGTGATGCCGAACATCGGGGCCACCGCCGCGCCCGGGAACGTCCGCCGCAGCCCCGCGATCAGCGGGGAGGTGAGCGCCGCGCCGGTGTTGGTGAACAGCCGGACGGGCGGGGCCGCGGCGGAGCGCTCCCGGCCGGCCAGCCGGAGCAGCATCTCGGCGAGCGAGGGCACCACGGGGACGACGGTGACGCCGTGTTCGCGCACCGTGGCCAGCAGCCCGATGTGGTGGTCCGGTTCGGTCAGGACGACCTCGGCGCCCGCGAGAGCGGCCAGGAAGATCTGGTAGAGGCCGTAGTCGAAGGAGAGCGGGAGGGCGGTGAGGACGACGTCGTCCGGGCGGTAGCGGAGCCGGGAGGCGATGGCGCGGGCCGCGAAGCAGATGGCGGTGTGCGGGCACATCACGGCCTTGGGCGCGGCGGTGGAGCCGGAGGTGTAGATGAGCAGCGCCAGGTCGTCGGGGGACACCGGCGCCGCCTCGCGGCCGGTGGCACTGGCCGCTTCGTCGGGTGGCGGCCGTAGCGCTTCCATTTCTCGCCACACCGCGTCCAGGTCATGGACGGGGCGGCCGGTCACCTTCCGCAGCCCGGGCAGCGTCGCGGGGTCGTCGGCGCGGGCGATGACGAGCGCGGGGTCGCAGTCGTTCGCCACCGTGGTCAGATGGAACGGCCGCATCGCCGGGTTGACCGGGACGAACACGGCTCCGTGGCGCACCGTACCGAACAGCATGGCGGCGAACTCCCGCCGGTTGCCGACCCGGACCAGCACCCGCTCACCGCGCCGTACGCCCCGCTCGTCCAGCCACGCCGCGAACGCCGTCGCCTGTTCGGCGAGTTGGCGGTACGTCCACGCGCCCGTACGGTCCCGGACCGCCCGGGCGTTCGGCCGGGTGGCCGCCGCGGTCTCCAGCAGCGCGTGAACGGTGCCGGAGGTGGCCCGGGGCGGGCTGGGGGTGGCGGTCATGTCCACTGCGGGACCTCGGTGATCTCCAGCAGGGCGGTGGTGCAGGTGAACCCGGAACCGCCGCCGAACAGCAGTACCCGATCACCGGGCCCGACCGCCTCCGTCTCCACCAGATGGGCCAGGCCGGCGGCCAGGTCCCCGCCGCCGATATGGCCCGTGGTGCGCCCGTACTCCCAGGTGGTCTGGTGCTCCTCCACACCGAGCAGATGGTGCAGCTGGTACTCGCCCTTGCGCCGCCCCGTCGCCGGGATCACCACCTTGGCCAGGGCGGAGGAGGGCATACGGGCCGCGGCCAGCGCCTTGACCTTCGCCTGGAGCATCACCCGGGCGTGCCGCAGCGCGGCCTCGTCCTCGTCGTGTTCGGCCTTGTACTGGCGGGACCTGCGGGTCAGGTCGAGCGGGACGTGGGCGGCGGGGGACACCGGGTGGAACGGCTCGTCGCCGCGCGCCATCGGCTCCAGCGAGTTGTCGGCGACGGTCGCCGTGGACAGCAGCCGGGCGAAACCGCCCCGGCGGGAGAGGACCATCGCGGTGGCGCCGTCCCCGTACACATGGTCCTCGTGCAGGGACCACCGGTTGACCCCGCCGTCCCAGCGGTCCGCGGTGGTGAGCATCACCGCGGAGCCACGCGCCCCGGCGGCCAGGTGGGTCGCGGCGAGCTCGATGCCACCGACCCCGATGTTGCAGCGCTGCTGCACATCCAGCGCGGGGACGGTGCGCCCCACGGTGCGCTGGGCGATGTACGAGCCGACCGGCCAGACGTCAAGACCCTGGAACCACAGGCTGCCGTGGAGCAGCAGCCCGAACTCCTTGGGGGCGATACCGGAGCGCTTGAGCGCCGTCTCGGCGGCGTGCACGGCCATGTCCGGCGGGGCGATCCCGTCGGGGGCGACGAGCACCGACCGGTAGCCGAAGACCTCGCACCGCTCCGGGGTCAGCTCCCCCGACCGTACGGCGGCCTCGACGGCCACCGGCTCCGGAAGCCAGGTGCCGACCGCGGCGATGTGGATGTTCTCCCAGCGCATGGACTCTCTCTCCTCCGACGCCCGACGCCCGACGCCGCACTCGATGTGCTCGATGTGCTCGATGTGCAGGACCCGGCAGATGGTCGGCAATGCGGCTCAAGCCGGGCTGGAGGTCCGGTACATGGCGGACCCGCGGCGGGGGTTCACCGGTCTTCGCCGGGGGTTCACCGGTCTTCGAGGGGTCCTCGACCGGGCGCTCACATGCTCGCGCTGTCCGCTAAGGAGGACTTACATGAAGGCTCTCGTGCTGTCCGGCGGGTCGGGGACCCGCCTGCGCCCGTTCAGCTATTCAATGCCCAAGCAGCTCATCCCCATCGCCAACAAGCCGGTCCTCGAACACGTCCTGACGGCGATCCGCGACCTCGGCGTCACCGACGTCGGCATCGTCGTCGGCAATCAGCTCCGGGCGATCTCGGCGGCGCTGGGCGACGGTTCCGACCTCGGCGTGCGGATCACCTACATCCCGCAGGACGAGCCGCTGGGTCTCGCCCACTGTGTCGCCATCGCCCGCGACTTCCTGGGCGACGACGACTTCGTGATGTACCTCGGCGACAACATGCTCCCGGACGGGGTGGCGGACATCGCGGCCGAGTTCCGCGCCAGGCGGCCGGCGGCGCAGGTGGTGGTGCACAAGGTCCCCGATCCGCAGGCGTTCGGGGTGGCGGAAGTGGCGGTGGACGGCTCGGTGCTGCGGCTGGTCGAGAAGCCCGCCCGGCCACGTTCGGATCTGGCCCTGGTCGGCGTGTATTTCTTCAGCCCCGCCATCCACGAGGCCGTCGCCGCGATCGCGCCGAGCGCCCGTGGCGAGCTGGAGATCACCGACGCCGTCCAGTGGCTGGTGGCCCGGGGCGAGACGGTACGGGCGAGCGAGTACTCCGGCTACTGGAAGGACACCGGCCAGGTCGAGGACGTCCTGGACTGCAACCGCGAGCTGCTGCGCACCCTCACCCGCTCGGTGGCGGCGGACGTGGACGAGGCCAGCGAGATCACCGGCCCGGTGGTGGTCGAGTCCGGCGCCCGGGTGGTGCGGTCCCGGATCGAGGGACCGGCGATCATCGGCGCGGGCACGCTGGTGGAGGACAGTCACGTGGGGCCGCACACCTCGGTCGGCAGCGACTGTGTGCTGCGGGACACCCGGCTTGACGACTCGATCGTGCTGGACGGCGCGTCCCTGGTGCGGGTGCGCGGGCTGTACGGCTCGGTCATCGGCCGCTCGGCGGCCATCGCCACCGTCCCGGCCCCGGAGCCGGCCCCCGCCGAGAGCGCCGCGGGCACCCCCGCCACCAGCCGCCACCGGCTCGTCGTCGGCGATCACACCCGTATCGAGGTGGCCGCGTGAGGATCCTGGTCACCGGCGGCGCCGGCTTCATCGGCTCCACCTACGTCCGCACCCTGCTCGCCGACGGCTACCCCGGCTGCGCGGGCGCCCGGGTCACCGTCCTGGACAAGCTGACCTACGCCGGACACCGGGACAGCCTCCCGGCCGCCGATCCGCGCCTGACCTTCGTACGCGGCGACATCTGCGACGCCGCGCTGCTGCACGAGGTGCTGCCGGGCCACGACGCGGTGGTGCACTTCGCCGCCGAGTCGCATGTCGACCGCTCCATCGAGGCCGCCGCAGACTTCGTGACCACCAACGCCTGCGGCACCCAGATCCTGCTCGACGCCTGTCTGCGCGCCCGTATCCCCCGGGTGGTGCATGTGTCCACCGACGAGGTCTACGGCTCCATCGAGCACGGCTCGTGGACCGAGGAGTGGCCGCTCGCGCCCAACACCCCGTACGCGGCGTCCAAGGCGGCCTCCGACCTGATCGCCCGCGCCTGCTGGCGCACCCACGGCCTCGATGTGTCGATCACCAGGTGTTCCAACAACTACGGCCCGTACCAGCACCCCGAAAAGCTCATACCGCTGTTCGTCACCAACCTCCTGGAGGGCAAGCAGGTCCCGCTCTACGGCGACGGCTCCAACATGCGCGAGTGGCTGCACGCCGACGACCACTGCCGCGCCATCCACCTCGTGCTCAACCGGGGCCGGGCGGGCGAGATCTACAACGTGGGCGGGGGCAACGAGTACACCAACGCCGCCCTGACCCGGCGGCTGCTGGAGCTGTGCGGCGCCGATGAGCGCATGGTGCGCCATGTCCCGGACCGCAAGGGGCACGATCTGCGCTACTCCCTGGACGAGACGAAGATCCGCGAAGAGCTGGGCTATGCCCCGCGCGTGCCGTTCGACACCGGCCTGGCCGCCACCGTCGCCTGGTACCGCGACAACCCGGGCTGGTGGAAGCAGGTGACGCGCGGATGAGTCCGACGCGGCAGCACCACCCGGGGGACGCCCCGCAGCCGCAGGAAGCCCGGCGGGAAGACTCGCGGGACCACGTCGCCACCCAGGCGCTCGTGGTCGGCGCCGGGCCCGTGGGGCTCGCCATGGCGCATGAACTGGCCCGGCACGGGGTGCGGGTACGGCTGGTCGACGGTGCCGCGGGCCCGGCCACCACCAGCCGCGCCCTGGCCACCCATGCGCGCACCCTCGAGACCTACGACCAGCTGGGCGTGGCCGACGAACTGATCGCCCGCGGACAGCGGGTGGAGCACTTCACCCTGCACCAGAACGGCCGCCGCCTCATCCGACTGGACACCGACTACAGCCGGCTGCCCACCCGTTTCCCCTTCACCCTCATGGTCGACCAGGTGATCACTGAGGAGGTGCTGCGCCGCGCCGCGGCCCGGCACGGGATCGAGGTGGAGTGGGGCGTGCGGCTGGACGGGTTCGAGGACCTGGGCACCGCCGTACGCGCCCGGCTGTGCCACCCGGACGGCCGCGTGGAGGAGGCGCGCGCCGGGTGGCTGGTCGGCTGCGACGGCGGGCACAGCACGGTACGGAAGAAACTCGGGCTGCCGCTGCTCGGCGACTCCAGCGAGACCTGGCTGATCGCGGACGCCGAGGTGGACTGCGATCTGCCGCGCGACAGCATCCACTGGATGCGCACCCCGGCCGGGACCGTGATGATGGTGCCCTTCCCGGAGCCCGGCAAGTGGCGGCTGCTGGACACCACGGACGTCGAATACGACGGCGGCGAGGCGCAGGACGCGGCGGTGGCGCGGCGGTTCGCCGCCAAGATCCGGGCGGGCACCGGCCGCGCCGCGCGGGTTTCCACCCCCACCTGGGTGTCGGTGTTCTCCATCCAGCAGCGCATGGTGCCGCGGATGGGCGCGGGGCGGGTGTTCGTCGCGGGCGACGCCGCCCATGTGCACAGCCCGGCCTCCGGGCAGGGCATGAACACCGGTGTCCAGGACGCGGTCAACCTCGCCTGGAAGCTCGCCGCCGTCATCCGCGGCGAGGCGGGCCCGCGGCTGCTGGAGTCCTACGGCGCGGAGCGGGTGCCGGTCGGTGAACGGCTGCTGCACTCCACGCGGTTCGCCACCGCCCTGGTGCAGCTGAAGAGCCGTACCGCCGCCTCGCTGCTGCGCGCGGCGTTCGGTGTGGTCCGCGCGCTGCCACCGCTCAAGGCCCGGATCCAGCGCCGGATCATGGGCGGGATGACCGCGCTCGACCTGGTGTACGGGTCCGGGCCCGCGGTCCTGGGGGAGACGGCGGGCACCCGGGTGGCCACGGTCGGGCCGCGGCGGGCGGCGCGGAGCCCCGGATGGCGGGAGCTGATCGCCGAACTGTCCCGGCCCGGCTGGACGCTGCTCGCCTTCGCCACCCCGGACCAGTACCCGTCGCTGTGCGCGCTCGCCGAGGCGTACGGGGGCTGTCTGAGCGTCCGTACGGTCGTGACGGCCGTGACGGATGGGCCCGAAGGCGCCGTCGAGGGCGCGCCGGGCCCGTTGGCCGACCCGGGCGCGCGGCTGCGAGCCGATCTGCGCGCGGCGCCCGGCGGCTGGCTGCTGATCCGGCCGGACGGCTACGCGGCGGCCCGCGGCACGGCCTCGGACCGCCCGCGCGACGCGCTCGGTGCGCTGGGGCTGCGGCCGGTGCTGCACCTGGTGGCGCCGCCGGCCGGGCAGTCCGGGCAGGCCGGGCAGGCCGCGCAGCGGCCCGAGGCGCGGGGAGGCGAGCGCTGATGCGTGTTCTCTTCGTGGTGTCCAACTGGCCAGGACACTGGTTCTCCATGGTGCCGCTGGGCTGGGCGCTCCAGGCGGCCGGACACGACGTACGGGTGGTGTGCGCGCCCAGCCAGGCGGAGCCCGTCGGGCGGGCCGGGCTGACCCCGCTCGCCGTACTCGACGCGCCGGACCTGGCGTTCATGGCCCGGCTGCTCAACTACTCCGCCGCACAGGGCGGGCGCTGGCCCTACCGGGAGCTTCCGCCGCACCCGGTCACCGGCCACCCGGTCGCCTCACTGGAGGAGTTCGAACCGGGCGCCTGGCTGCGCGACCACCACGAGCAGCTGATCGACATGGCACACCGCTCCACCGACGCGGCGGTGGCCTTCGGCCGCTGGTGGCGGCCCCAGCTGGTGGTGCACGACCTGCTGAGCCTCGAAGGACCGCTGGTCGGACGGGTGCTGGGGGTGCCCGCGCTGCTCCATCTGTGGGGCCCGGTGGGGCCCGACGACCGGGTGCGCGGGGTGCCCCTGGTGCCGTTGGACACCAGCCGCGCCTTTCAGCGCTACGAGGTCGGGGCGCTGCGGCGGGAGACCTACGAGTACGCGATCGACCCCTGCCCGGCCGGCGCCGCCCCGCCGCTGACCGCCCACCGCATCCCCGTACGCCATGTGCCCTACAACGGGCCCGGGGCCATGCCGCCATGGCTGCAGGCGCTGCCCGAGTCGGGCGCGTCGTTCGGGCGGCCGCGGGTCTGCGTGGTGTGGGGCACCTCGGTGAGCGTCACGTTCGGGCCCGGCTCCTTCGCCGTGCCGAAGGTGGTGAAGGCGCTGGCCGAGCTGGACGTCGAGGTGCTGCTCACCGTCACCGGCGCCGACCGGGAGCGGATCGGCACCCTGCCGCCCGGGGTGCGGCTGCTGGAGCACACCCCGCTCCATCTGCTGCTGCCCTCCTGCGATCTGGTGGTCCACCACGCCGGCGGGGGCTGCGCCATGACCGGTCTTGCCGCCGGTGTGCCGCATCTGATGCTGCCGTGCGGCCTCGACCAGGAGACGATCGCCGACCGGATCGTGGCGGCGGGCGCGGGGATCGCCTTGCCCAACGCCACCGCGGACGTCCCGGCCATCCGCGCGGCCGCCCGGGCCCTGCTGGGCGACCCGGCGTACCGGGCCACGGCCCTCCGGCTCCAGGAGGAGATGGCGGCGGGCCCCCACCCCTCGGCGCTGGTGTCCCGGTTGGAAGAGCTGGCCGCGGACGCGCTGCTGGTACGCGGCTGATTGCACGCGCAGCCGCGCCCCGCCCCTCACCTACCGCACGCCCCTCACCCCCGCACCGACTCTCAACCTCAGGACGTGGCATGGAGATTGTGGGAAACGGGTTTCTCGCCCGGAGCCTTGAGCCGATCGCCCATCAGCACCCGGACACCGTGGTCCTCGCGGCCGGTGTGTCCTGGGCGAGCGGCACCTCGGACGCGGACTTCGCGCGGGAGGCGGCGCTGCTGCGGGAGGTGGCGCGGGGGTGCCGGGCCACCGGGCGGCGGTTGCTGTTCTTCTCCACCGCCGCCACCGGGATGTACGGCGCGGTGGACGGCCCGGGCCGGGAGGACAGCGCCATCGTCCCCTGCACCCCGTACGGCGAGCACAAGCTGGGCCTGGAGCGGCAGCTGCACGCCTCCGGGGCCGACTGGCTGGTGCTGCGCCTCGGCCATCTGGTCGGCCCCGGGCAGCCGCCGCATCAGCTGCTGCCCGCGCTGGTGCGGCAGATGCGGGAGGGCCTGGTCCGTATCCACAAGGGGGCGGCGCGGGATCTGATCGACGTGGTGGACGTGGTCCGCGTCATCGACCTGCTGCTGGCCCAGGATCTGCGGGGCGAGACGGTCAATGTGGCCTCCGGGGAGGCGGTTCCGGTGGAGCGGATCGTCGACCATCTGGAGGGACGGCTGGGCCTGGTGGCCGACCGGGAGTACCGGGAGGCCGGGGCCCAGCACGTCATCTGCACCGAGAAGTTGCGGGCCCTGGTCCCCCAGACGGCCCGCATGGGCTTCGGCCCCGGCTACTACCGGCGTGTTCTCGACGCCTTCGCGAAGACGTGCGCGGTGGGCTCGGCGGCGCCGGCGGCGCGCAGCTGCCGTTCGTAGTGTTTGCGGCAGGCGTCGTAGGTGGCCAGTAGTCCCTGGTCTGTGGCCTCGGCCAGGGACGGGGCGCGGGCGTCCTTCTCCGAGATCAGGGGCTCGTCGGTGAGCCCGAGATGCCACGGCAGCCCGAGCGCGGGGTCCAGCGGCTGGAGGTCGATCTGGGTGCCGGGGACGTACTGCGTGGAGCACAGATAGCTGATGCAGGTGTCGTCGGTGAGCGCCACGAAGCCGTGGCCCAACCCCTCGGCCACGTACATCGCGGTGCCCTGCTCGGCGTCGAGCATGTTGGTGTCGTACGCGCCGAAGGTGGGTGAGCCGAGCCGCAGGTCCACCACCACGTCGAGCAGCGCCCCGCGCACACACGTCACGAACTTGGCCTGCCCGGGCGGCAGCCGCACACCGTGCACACCGCGCAGCGTGTTGCGGGCCGACACCGAGTAGTTGACCTGTAGGGGGACGAACACATGGCCTGTCTGCCGGGCCAGCTGCCCGTACGCGTACGACTCGAAGAAGCTGCCCCGCGCATCGGTGTGGTGACGCGGCACGATGCGGTAGGCGTCCGGTACGGCGGTCTCATGGATCTCCATGGTCCCCCGACGGTAGGCGGTGCGGGTCGAGGGGGACTCGAGTCGTGGCGAGCACGATGGCGGCGCTGTCAGATGATGTCGACTGCCGTGAGGAGACGCCGATGGTGTCGCAGGCTGCCGGGGTGTCGGTCGCTGCCGGGGTGTCGGTCGTCGTACTCGGGGGCACCGGCTCGCTCGGGCGCCACATCAGCGAGGTGTTCGAGGCCGAGGGCGCGCGGGTGCTCACCGTCTCCCGCGCCACGGCCGACCGGCTCTCGGCCGGCCGGGGCGGGAGCCACATCTGCCTGGACCTGACCGGCACCTCGCCCGCGCGCCTCGCCGGTGTGCTGGCCGGGGCGGGGGCGGACATCGTCGTCAACGCCGCGGGCCTGGCCTGGGGCGGCTGTGAAGAGGAGCTGGGGGCGGCCAACGCGGGGCTGGTGCGCGGTCTTGTGGAGGCCGTCTCCGGCCTTGCGCACCGGCCGCGGCTGGTCCAGCTGGGCACGGTCCACGAGTACGGCCCGGTGGCGCCGGGCACGGCGATCACCGAGGGGCTGCCCCCCGCGCCGGTGTCCGCGTACGGGCGTACGAAGCTGCTCGGAGCGGAGGCGATGCTGCGCGCGGCGCGCAGTGGCGCGGTGGACGGGACGGTGCTGCGGATCGCCAACGTCTACGGTCCCGGCGCGCCCCGCACCAGCCTGCTGGGCACGGTCGCCCACCACCTGGCCGAGACGGCGCGCGGCCGGTCGGCGGAGGGCGTGCTGCGGCTGGCGCCGCTGACCGCGCGGCGGGACTTCGTGGACATCAGGGACGTCGGACAGGCCGTACTGGCCGCGGCGGTCGCGCCGAGGGTGGCGCGGACCGGCGCGTGGATCGTCAACGTCGGCTCGGGGCGGGCGAGGCCGGTGCGTGAGCTGGTCGACCGGATGATCGAGCTCAGCGGCGTCGAGGCGCCGGTGGTTCCGGGGCCGGCCGGGAGCGGCGCCGACTGGCAGCTGCTGGACATCTCCGCGGCGCGCCGACTGCTGGGCTGGCGGCCGAGGTACCGCGCCGACCGCTCGCTGCGGGACCAGCTGACCGCCGCGGGGCTGCCGCCCGACCGGGTGTCGAGAGCGGTTCGAGCCGGGGGCGGAAGTGTCCGGTCCGTACGGAACGGATGACGGATGACGGCACAGCGGTGTCCGGCGGTGAGCGGTTATGGATGGGAAGGACATGGCGATGAGCGACCACAGGGCGCTTGTTCTCGATGAGGTCCGCAAGTACCACCAGGAGCGGGAGCAGCGGGAGCCCCGCCGGGCGTTCGTCCCCGGAGTCACCGAGATCTGGCCGTCCGGCGCGGTGCTGGACGAGGACGACCGGGTGTCGCTGGTGGAGGCCGCCCTGGAGATGCGGATCGCCGCGGGGCGCAGCTCGCGCAAGTTCGAGTCCGCGTTCGCCCGCAAACTGGGGCTGCGCAAGGCGCATCTGACGAACTCGGGCTCCTCGGCGAATCTGCTGGCCGTCGCCGCGCTGACCTCACCGCAGCTGGAGGACCGGCGGCTGCGGCCGGGCGACGAGGTGATCACCGTCGCGGCCGGCTTCCCCACCACCGTCAATCCGATCCTGCAGAACGGACTGGTGCCGGTCTTCGTCGATGTCGACCTCGGCACGTACAACACCACGGCCGACCGCGTCGCTGCCGCCATCGGCCCGCGCACCCGCGCCATCGCGGTCGCCCATGCGCTGGGCAATCCGTTCCCCGCGACCGAGCTGGCCGAACTCGCCGAGCAGCACGAGCTGTTCCTCATCGAGGACAACTGCGATGCGGTGGGCTCCCGCTACGACGGCCGGCTCACCGGCACCTTCGGCGATCTGACCACCGTGAGCTTCTATCCCGCGCACCACATCACGATGGGGGAGGGCGGCTGTGTGCTGACCTCGAACCTGGCGCTGGCGCGGATCGTGGAGTCGCTGCGGGACTGGGGCCGGGACTGCTGGTGCGAGCCGGGCGAGTCCAACAAGTGCCTCAAGCGCTTCGACTACCAGATGGGGACGCTGCCCGCGGGCTACGACCACAAGTACATCTTCTCCCACGTCGGTTACAACCTGAAGGCCACCGATCTCCAGGCCGCGCTGGGGCTGACCCAGCTGGCCAAGCTCGACGACTTCGGCGCGGCGCGGCGCCGCAACTGGCGGCGGCTGCGCGAGGGCCTGGAAGGTGTGCCGCATCTGCTGCTGCCCGAGGCCACCCCGCGCTCCGACCCCAGCTGGTTCGGGTTCGTCGTCACGGTGGCGCCTGACGCCCCGTTCGGCCGCGCCGAGCTGGTGGACTTCCTGGAGTCCCGGCGGATCGGCACCCGCCTGCTGTTCGCGGGCAACCTCACCCGCCACCCGGCGTACATCGGGCTGCCGCACCGGGTGTCCGGCGACCTCCGCAACAGCGATCTGATCACCGAGCGGACCTTCTGGGTCGGCGTCTATCCCGGGCTGACCGAGGAGATGCTGGACTATGTCGCGGCGTCCATCCGCGAGTTCGTGGCGACCCGCGGGGCGCGGGGCGCGGGGCAGGCGCTGCGGACTCAACCGGCGCCCGGACACCGGGCGGCCACGGCGTGATGGACCTCGGCCTGGAGGGACGTACGGTCCTGGTCACCGGCGCCACCGGCGGCATCGGGCGGGCCACGGCGCGCGCCTTCGCCGCGCAGGGCGCGCGGGTGGCGGTGGCCTATCGCCATCAGCGCGAGGCGGCCGAGGCGTTCGCCGCCGAGCTGTGCGGGGCGGCAGGCCAGGGGCAGGCGTTCGCCGTGCCGTACGCGCTGGACGACCCCGCCTCGCCGCGCTGGGTGGTGGCCGCGGTGGAGCGGCGCTGGGGGAGCCTGGACGTACTGGTGGCGAACGCATGGCGGTGGGGGGTGCGGCGCGGACCGCGCGAGCGGTTCGAGGACGTACCGGAAGAGGAGTGGCTGCCGATCGTCTCCGACAACCTGGCCCCCGCCATCCGTACGGTCCAGTGCGCCGTCGCCGGGATGCGCGAGCGCGGCTGGGGCCGGATCGCCCTGGTCTCCTCGCACAACGCGCTGGACGGCGCCCGCGGCCAGGAGTTCTACGGCGCGGCGAAGGCCGGTCTGCACGGTCTGGCCCGGAGCCTGATGTGGGACCTGGGCGGCGACGGGGTGCTGGTCAACGTCGTATGCCCGGGGCTGACCTCGACCGAGCGGGTGCTCGCCGGCCTGCCGGGCGCGGTCCGGGAGCGGGAGCTCGCCGCCACCCCCACCGGGCGGCTGAGCACACCCGAGGACATCGCCCGGACGCTGTTGTTCCTGTGCTCGGCGGCCAACGGCAACATCACCGGCGAGGTGTTGACGGTGTCCGGCGGGCGGTGAGCGAACCGCTTTATGGGCCATCGCGCTCTCGACCTTCCGGAGGAGTCCCGTGCGCGTTCTGTTCACCACCTGGTCCTCGGGCGGGCATCTCGCCCCGATGGTGCCGCTCGCGCGGGCGTTCCTGGCGGCCGGCCACCAGGTGCGGGTCGCGGTGCCGTCCGGCTGCGCGGCTGCCGTCGCCCACGCCGGTCTGGTCCCCGTCCCGGTCGGCCCGATGCCCAAGGCGTCCGGGGCCGCGGGCGCGGTGCCCCGCCGGATCGGAAACTGGCCCGCGGACTGGCCGGTGCGGCCCGCCGGGCTCGGCGCGGAGGAGCGCGGCATGCTGCGCGCGCTCGGCGAGAAACAGGTGCGGATCGCCGAGGCGATGGCGCAGGGCCTGGTGGCCTTCGCCCGCTGCTGGCAGCCCGGCCTGGTGGTGCACGACGCGAGCGCGTACGCGGGCACGGTGGCCGCGGCGGTGCTGGGGGTGCCCGCGGTAGGCCAGATGTGGGGGAGCGCGGCCGTACTCCGGCTGGACCGGCAGGATCTGCACGGCCCGCCGCTGCCCGGCTACGCCCGTCTGATGCGGCGTTACGGCGTGGACCCGGCGTACGAGCCCGGCCTGTGGCTTGACCCGTGCCCGCCCAGCCTGGCCCTGCCCTCGTCGGCGCGGCGGATGGCGGTGCGCTTTGTGCCGGACGGGCAGGACGGAGCGCCTGAGCAGGGCAAGGCCGCGTATCGGGTCTGTGTCGCCTGGGACGACCCCGGCGGTCCGCCGAAGCCCGTACGCGCCGCCCTCCGGCACGCCGAGACACGCGGCGCGGAGGTGGTGTCGTGGCCAGGCCCGGGAGGCGCGGCCGGGCCGCCGTACCGGCTCCCGGCGGGCTGTCGGGCGGTGCTCCACCAGGGCGGCGGTACGGCCGTGGTGGCCGCCGCCGCGGCGGGGGTGCCGCAGCTGATCGTCGCGCCGCGCCCGGAGCAGCAGCTCAACGGGGCGCGGCTGGCCCTCGTGGGCGCCGGGCGGCTGGTGCCGGCGGACGCGTCGCCCGCCCGCCTCTTCGCCGAGCTGTCGGCGCTGCTGGAGCAGCCCTCGTACGCCGCCGCCGCGCGCGAACTGCGCGCCGAGGTGCTGTCGATGCCGGGTCCTGACGAGGCGGTGACCAGGCTCGTAAGCCCGGCACAAGCGTCACCTGCACCATAGGCACACGACACCAGGCCACATCCAGGCCACACCGGCACCGCCGATCCGAACCCATGTATCTCCAGCCCGAGGAGCAGCCCCGTGTCGACCACCAGCCTGCCGACCCGCCCCGTACTGCGGCCCCGGGAGGACCCCGGGCTGCCCGCCCGGCTGGCCCGGTCGGCCGCCGCGAACCAGGGGGTCCATCTGCGCACCGAGGACTTCGGCGGCTGGCTCGCCGACCGAGGGCGCGCGCATGACTTCAGCGTGGACCGCATCGCGTTCGCCGATCTCGACGGCTGGTCGTTCGAGCCCGGCACCGGCAATCTGGTGCACCGCAGCGGGCGCTTCTTCACCGTGGAGGGGCTGTCCGCCGCCACCGACGAGGGCCCGCACCGCGGCTGGCACCAGCCGATCATCGTCCAGCCCGAGGTGGGCATTCTCGGCATCCTGGCCAAGGAGTTCGACGGGGTGCTGCACTTCCTCATGCAGGCCAAGATGGAGCCGGGCAACCCCAATCTGCTCCAGGTCTCGCCCACCGTGCAGGCGACCCGCTCCAACTACACCAAGGTCCACAAGGGACTGGACGTGAAGTACCTGGACTACTTCGTCACCCCCGGGCGCGGCCAGGTCCTGGCCGACGCCCTGCAGTCCGAACACGGCTCGTGGTTCTACCGCAAGAGCAACCGCAACATGATCGTCGAGGCGCTGGACGACGTCCCGCTGTACGACGACTTCTGCTGGCTGACCCTGGGGCAGATCAATGAACTGCTCCACCAGGACCTGGTCATCAACATGGACGCGCGCACGGTGCTGTCCTGTATGCCGGAGTACGGACAGCAGCTCGGGACCGAGCACGGGCCGAGCGCCGGGGAGCGCGCGCTGCACACCGACGCCGAGCTGCGGTCCTGGTTCACTGGCGAGCGCTCCCGGCGCGAATTGCGGGTCGAGCGCGTCCCGCTGGCCTCCGTCCCTGGCTGGGTGCGCGGTGAGCGGTCCGTCGACCATGAGGAGGGCCGGTACTTCAAGGTGGTGGCGGTGTCGGTGCGGGCCGCAAGCCGTGAGGTGAGCAAGTGGACCCAGCCGCTGTTCGAGCCGGTGGGGGCCGGGGTCACGGCGTTCGTGGCGCGGCGGATCGGCGGGGTGCTGCATGTGCTCGCGCACGCACGTGTCGAGGGCGGCTTCCTCGACACGGTCGAGCTCGGCCCCACCGTCCAGTGCACCCCCGGGAACTGGGACCACCTCCCGTCTGCGGACCGGCCGCCGTTCCTCGACCTGGTCCTCGAGGCCGGCGACCCCGGCGGCGGCCGGGTGCGGTACGAGGCGGTGCACTCGGAGGAGGGCGGGCGGTTCCTGAACGCGGACAGCCGCACCCTGGTCGTGGAGTGTGACGACGCCCCGCTCGACCCGCCGCCGGGATACCGCTGGGCCACCCCGGCCCAGCTGCGCTCGCTGGTCCGGCACGGCCACTACGTCAACGTCCAAGCGCGTACGCTGCTGGCCTGCTTGGGAGCGATGGGAGGGGACGGCCGATGAGTGACGCGCCGATGAGTGACGCCAGGCTGCGCGTCGGGGTACTGGGCTGTGCCGGTTTCGCGCGCCGCCGGATGCTGCCGGCCATGGTGGCCGCGCCGGGCGCCGAGGTCGTGGCGGTGGCCAGCCGGGACGCGGCCAAGGCCGTGGAGACGGCGCGGACGTACGGCTGCCGCCCGGTCACCGGGTACGCGGAGCTGCTGGCGCTGGAGGAGGTGGAGGCGGTGTACGTACCGCTGCCCGCCGCCCTGCACGCGCCGTGGGTGGAGGCGGCGCTGCGCGCGGGCAAGCATGTGCTGGCCGAGAAGCCGCTCACCACCGACCTGGCGCGCACCGCCGAGCTGCTGGCCCTGGCCCGTGAGCTGGACCTGGTGCTGATGGAGAACGTGATGTTCGTCCACCACGGCCAGCACGAGGCCGTGCGCAAGGCGCTCGCCGAGGGCGCGATCGGCGAACTGCGCGCGATGCACGCGGCGTTCGCCATCCCCCGGCTCCAGGACACGGACATCCGCTACGACGCCGGCCTGGGCGGTGGCGCGCTGTGGGACGTCGGCGTCTATCCGGTGCGCGCGGCACTGCACTTCCTGGGCCCCGGGCTGCGGGTCGCGGGCGCGGTGCTCACCCAGGGCGAGGGACGGCGGGTCGACACCTCAGGGGCCGCCGTGCTGCACACCCCCGAGGGGGTCACCGCCCAGCTGACCTTCGGACTCGACCACCCCTATGTGGCGAGCTACGAGCTGTGGGGCACCGAGGGACGGCTGACCGTGGAGCGCGCCTACACCCCGCCCGCCGACTTCGAGCCCCAGGTCCGGCTGCGGCGCGCGGACGGCGACCAGGAGCTGCCGGTGTCCCCCGACGACCAGGTGGCGAACACCCTGGCCGCCTTCGTACGCACCGTCCGGGACGGGCGAGATCTCGGCGAGCGGGAGGCCGCCACGCTCCGCCAGGCGGAACTGCTCGACGAGATCCGGGAGGCGGCGAGGCCGGCGGCCTCAGACCTGGGCGTCCGCCGCGAGGACGGTGAACGCTGACCAGGCTTCGCGAGACACCACCAGCGAGCCTATCTGCGTGTCTTTGGAGTCCCGGACGCGGACCACGTCGGGGCGGATAGCGACCTCGACGCAGTTGTCGCCGCCGCCGCCGCTGTAGCTGCTCTTGAACCAGTCGAGTTCAGTGGTGCTCATAGCGCTCCTCGCATCTGCTCCAGCAGGCTCGTAGTGGCCTGAGGGCTCAGAGCCTGTGAGCGCATCTTGCCATAGCGCTGAAGCATGGCACTGGCAGCTTTCGGGTCAGTGATCAGGATGCTGCTCTCGTGCCCTTCGATGTAGCCGACCCACCGGTTGTCGGCTGTTTCGGCGAGGTACATCGGCCCTTCGAAGCCGAAGTGGTCCTCCTGCCGTAGCGGCATAACCTGAATCTCCACATTCCGGTGGCCTCCCTGCTCAAGCAGGTGGTCGAGAAGTGTCCTTGTGACCTCAGTACCACCGAACCGCCGGTCCAATAGCGCCTGTTCGATCAGGAAACAGAAGGACGTGTTCGGTCGTTCCGTGAACAGTTGTTGCCTGGCCAAGCGGGCAGCCACCTGCCGCTCGACCTGCTCCTCGGAGAGATGAGGGATGCGCCGCTCGAAGATCTCGCGAATGTACGGCTCCGGCTGCAACAGTCCAGGCACGACGCGGCACTCATACGCATACAGCGACACCGCCTCCTCCTCGATCCCCGCCCACTGCTGGAACCACGACGCCAGCCCCGCCTTGCGCGTCAGGCTGCGGGCCGCAGCCGCCAGGACGCGGGCGGCCGTCGCGCCCAGGACCTCCTCCGAGCGATCGATGAGGTCCCTCGGCGGGAACCGCCTCCCCTGCTCGATCTTGGCGATGTAGGGCGCTGAGTACCGCACCTGTGGTGCGAACTCTTCCTGCGTCAGCCTCGCCTCCTCCCGCAACGCCTTCAAAACCGCGCCAAAGGTCTTGAGACTGTCCGACATCTCAGGTTCGCCGGTGTTGTTGCCGCTGTTGTCCGCTGCCATCGCCGCGTCGCCTCCTGTGCACCCCCGCGCCGTTCCGATCAACTCCTCATACTCACAGAAAGTCACCGACCCAGTCCATGGCGTGAACTGATACAGGCTGATCTGGGTGGGTGTCATGCCTGTATGGCGAGGCCCCATCGCCACAACGATTCCGCCATGACAGCTCCCCAGGCCCAAGTGCCTGTCACCGTATGCACCTTTGCCCAGCGCTTCTCCGCCACTCGCCGTGGCGCCCGGCTGGCCCGGCTCCTGGCCGCGCATCAGCTCGCCGCCTGGGGGATCCCCCGGGGCAGTAGCGGCTTCGAGGCCGCTGCCCTGGTCGTCGCAGAGCTGGCCGCCAACGCCGTGGTGCACGGCCTCGTCCCGGGGCGGGACTTCGCGCTGCTGCTCCGGTACGACGACGAGACCGGCGTCGTACGCATCGAGGTGTCGGACACGCACGACAGGCGGCCCGCACGGGTCATGCCCGAGCGGGACGACGAGCACGGCAGGGGCCTGCTTCTGGTCGATGCGTTCGCCGAGCGCTGGGGTGTGCGGGATCGCCAAGGACCGGGGAAGACGGTGTGGGCCGAGGTGACCGCACCACGCCAGCGGGATGAGCCGACGACGCACGGCACCGGTGTGCTCTCACGCCATGCCCGCGGATGCCCTGAGTTGCGGTGAGTATGGGACAGTGACACGCCGTGGTGTCGGCGTGTCACTGTCCCATACTCAC
>NZ_JBSFMM010000067.1:0-50175 GCF_053599555.1 Streptomyces sp. NPDC000941 | reverse complement strand
CGACGACACGACAGACCACCACTCCCACAGGATCACCGACCCTATGCCCGACCAGCGAAAACACCGTCCTCAAGCCCGGAAAGACAACAGCTTCTTAGCCGGGCGGCCCCAGGACTATGAGCCTGCCGAGGGATACCCACACTCCGCCTTACCGGCTGGTCGCGTCTAGGGCAGCAGCGTGCCACCTTGCCACCATGGGGCGTGTCGTCCGCCCGAGCGCAGCGGCACATCTCGTCGGTGAAGCAGGTCGTAGAGCATGGTGCTCGTTATGCCGAACCGCTGTTGAATCTCGGTGACCCGCATGTTGTCCCGGTACGCGGTGATGATCTCTGCCTCATGTGCCGCCCATTTCGGCGTCCGTTTCGCCATGCCGCATCCTGCCCTTCATCCCTTGACCAACATCCGAACCAGGAGCCGTCAGCACGGCCCACACCGACTTGCCGACCACCGGGCGCGGGGTCACACCCCACCGGTCCGCGAGCGCTTCCACCAGGACCAGCCCTCTGCCATGGGGAACTTCGATGCTCGGGATCTTCAGCTTGGGCCACTCGTCCGAAGCATCGTGAACTTCAATCCGCACGCTCTTGTCCTGGAGCAGGTACCGGGTCTCGATCTCCCGGCCAGGCGACACCCGCGCATGCCGAACGGCATTCGTCACCAGCTCGGACAGCACCAGGAGCGCCACCTCCTCGACGGCGGCCAGGCCCCAACCGCTCAGGGCCTTACACAAGTCGGCGCGCGCCAGCCCGACGGAACGCAGATGGCGGGCCCAACGTCGGACCACCTCACGCCCACTCGGGTCCGTCAGCTCTGGCTTCATGGCCACAAGCGTGCAGGTCAGAAGCACCGCTCGGGTCACCCAACGGGGTACCCATGGCCGCGAATTGGGGTACTTCATCAGCTGGCGCGATCTACCCTGGACTGACGCGGACATCCCTACACCCTCGCGAGCTGCCCGTGGGGTGCGTGATCCTCGACCGCGACGGCGTACCGGTCGGCGAGGGATACCACCTCCGCAAGGGAGACCACCACGCCGAGGTGAACGCGCTCACCGCAGCGGGGAAGCGGGCCGAGGGTGGCACGGCCGTCGTAACGCTGGAGCCCTGCAACCACCAGGGCCGGACGCCGCCCTGCCGACAGGCACTGATCGACGCGAAGGTGTCCCGCGTTCTGATCGCCGTCATGGATCCCACCTCCCGTGGGGAGGGTGGCGCGGCGGTGCTGGAACACGCCGGCATCGAGGTGGAGCGGGGCGTCCTTGAGCAGGAAGCGTTGCTCGTTCTCGGCCCGTGGCTGCACTCGCTGCGCGCGGGAAGGCCGCACATCACGTGGGCGTACACCGTAGGGGCCGACAAGGACCACGACAGCGAGGGTTTCAACGAGTTGCGCCGCACGCACGATCTTGTGATTCGCCGGAATGGCGCGATCGAGGAAGGCACACCAGGCGGCCATGGTGGAGATTCCTTCAGTGTCCCGGTTCCCCCGCTTGGCGACGATCCCGCGAAAGCTCTGCGCGCCTTGGCCGAGGCGGGGGCGCGTACGGTCCTGATCGAAAACAGCTCCAACGAAGCGGCGCGGTTGCTCGCTGACGCGGTGGACCGCGTGATCATTGACGTACCAGGCGCTCCGCCGTCATCCGGACTGACCGCAGCAGGTGGGCAGGGGCCGGAGTCGATCCCTGGAGAATTTCAACTAGTCGAGGTAAGGCCGTTCAGACGGTATGTGCGTCTGACAGCGAAGCGAGTCAGCCCAGGCCATTAGCTCTCTCCAAGGCGTGGAGGCGCGCAAACGCCGCTGATTATTGTCCGGCCTCCCATGGGTGAACTTTCCTGGCTAGGGGCCGGTGGCAGCGTCGGTGAACGGCAGACACCAAGTCGCGTCAATTCCTGCGGCGACGCCCTTGTCCATAGGGGCCGTGGCGATCGTGTGCCCGCCACTCCTCCTCGTGGATGTCGCGGTCTTCGCTATCCGCCCTGCCGCTAGGAGTCGAGATTGCCTCTCCGTTGTTGACCTTGTCCAGCAGCGAGGCGAGAGGGTCGGGTTGCTCGTCGCCGAAACGCTCGAGGTCGCGCTCGGGCAGCGGTCCCGGGGAGGGGGGCCTGAGGGCGATCTGCTTCACTTTGTGGCGCTTCGGCTCAGGCGCGGTGTCTCCTGTCTCTGCGCCGTTCTGATGTGAACGTGACGTACCGCTCATGAGCAGCCCCCCGTCTCGCTGAAATCCTCTCACAGTGTGTTTAGATCATTCCCTGGAAGGGGCGCGAGAAACGGAATGATCCATCGGACATGTCCTCTAGGTCCTGATCGCTGTGATCACAGCTGCAACAGATCCAAGCAGAGTTGCCACTACCAGAAACCAGGCCAGCAGAGGCGAGTTCTGCGCCGGGCTCGTGGTTGCCTGACACTCGACGGCATACATACAGGTCTGGTGTTGGTCAGCACGTTCTTCTAACTGGCACCGGCACACATGGCTATCCCCTTGCCGAGCTGTCGCTAATTTGATCAGTGAGGCGTCTTATCGGCGATGGAAGGCGCCTTCACCGCTAGTCCAGTGATAGCAGGCATAGCTTTTAAGCCGCACCTGCACAGATGGATTCCGGCGCGCCTGCGCCCCTCTGACCTGCAATTATTCGCTACACGCGCAGCGAATAATGGATGTGGCGAAAATGCGAGATGAACTGCCCAAATGGCGCACAGGGAGGTCAGTGAGGCTTTCTCAACGGTGATCACTTCCAGATTCCGTTGAGGACGAGGGCGGCTCGGGCGATGTCGCCGATCCGGCTGGGGCTGAGCGTGACGTACTGCAGGGTGCGCCATCGCAGCTTGAGTTCAGCGGCGGCCCGCTCACCGAGGGCTCTCAGGTGGCGCAGCAGGGTGTTGGACGTACGGGTGTCGACGTGAAGGGCCCGCTCGGACTTGCCCTTTGGGCGACGGACCGGGATGAGGATGCCGATACCCGCACCGATGTAGCCTTTGTCCGCCAGGGTGGGTAGGCCGTCGGCCGCCGCCTTGTACAGGGCGGGTAGGGCGTGGATGCGGGCGGCGGTAACGTCCGGGGTGGAGCCCGGCTCGACGTCGGAGACCCATAGCGGCGAGCCGTCCGCGGTGACAGGAACTGGATGTTGCCGCCGAACGCCTTGTGCTTCTGGCTGAACCACAGGTCGTTTCCGTTCTCGCGTACGCCCGCGAGGCGGTCCGATTCGATCAGGGTGCCGTCAAGGATCACGTGCGTCATGCCCTCGCGCTGACACCGGCTCAGGACTTCATGCAGGTCAGGGGCCTGGTTGGCAAGGACATCGATGCCTTCGTGCAGGTAGCGGTAGCCCGTAGCCTGGGAGATGCCCGCGTCTCGGGCCAAGCAGTGCACGCAACCGCGCTCACGGAACCAGCGCACCACCAGCACCGCCTGCCGAAACGGTCCGAGCGCCCGGGAGCGTCTTGGAGTTCCGATCCGGCGCCGGTGGGTGGCCAGCAGGCGAGCGAGGAACACCACCACGTGGCGCGGGACGTCGAGCGTGGCAACATAGGTGATCAACATGAAGCCTCTGGTTGCTACGGACATGATCTTGGCGGACCTGTCCTACCAGGGCTTCACGCTTGCCCGCCGCCAGGTCCCCACGCCCGATCCGTACCGATCAGTTGGTTCGGTGCCTGCTTTTGAGCCGAGTGCCCAGCGGATCTCAGAGCTGGGGCGTGCCTTGCTGGCCATGTTCAGGAGAGAATTCGCGGTCTGTCGCGTTTCCGACGCAGTACCGTGGGGCGGTGGATGAGATGTCAGCCCCGGTGGCGGGTATGACGATCAGCGTTCGGATGCGCCAGGACGTGGTGATCGTCGATCCGGAGCGCTTTGTCGCTTCGGCCCGCGCGGCGTACCGCGAAGCCTCCCCTGAGATCACCGAAGAGCGGGCAGCCGAGGAGATCCGCGATGTCTACGACGCTGTGTGGGCTCTGCTGGACCGCTTCGGCCGGCTCGCAGCCGACGCACCAGCGTCCGCCGGGCTCCCTGGCCGACGAGTTCTGGACCGCCCAGACGGACTCTCCCCTGCCGGCGAGTGCAAGCAAATCGTGCTGAGCGATCCGCAACCACTGCAGGACTACGGCTGCTTCATGCCCGAGGGGTATGACCCGTTCGCCATCCCGCCAGGTATGTGATACCTCCCGCCGTGACAGGCTACTTCGCGGAGATCATTTCGCTGAGAAAACCTCACTGCCCTGGTAGCCGACCCAGAAAGCGGTCGGGACCTCGGCGGGCGCGGCTGCGGCCACGTCGGTGGCGCCCAGCGCGGGGACGGTCTCCGGGGTCTGCGGCAGGTGGTAGTCGCTGTACTCCGCGGCGTTGTTCTGTGCCCAACGGGCAATGCGGGATTCGTGGGTTACGGACATCGGATCACACCTTCCTGGTCGTACAGGTTCCTCTTCGTGTGCGGACGTTCCGCGCCGGTGCACCGCAGGCGATTCTGCTACCTCTGGTTTGCATTTTTTATGCTTTGAGCTTGTCGCCCCATATCTCAGGGAAATGCGTCTGGGCGGGGCGACAGCACCGCGGAGACAATCTCGCCGGACGAGGCCGCGATATCAGCCACGAATCGCAGGCGTCCGACGTCGAGTCGTCGCAGCGCCCGACCGTGGTCGACGGCGACGACGAGGGAGACCGCGAGCAGAAGAAGCTGCCACAGGGCCATCACCGGGCGGCGCATCACGCGGGGCAGTTCCGCCAGGGAGGTGTGCAGCCGCTCGCAATGGAACGGGACGTGGCGCTGCTCGTCGGACAGGATCCGCCCCGCCACATCCGAAGTGAGCGGGTCGTCGGTGCCATCCCGCAGGGCCCGGTAATAACGCAGTGCCACCACTTCAGCGATCATCAGCACCAGCAGTTCCATGCGCAGGCCCATGAGACGCCGCAGCCGGACGAAGACCCTGTCGCTCCAGTGGCCGGTCAACGTCGATGCGCCACCCGCGGCCAACAGCCGGGCGAGGAGACGGGCGTGGCTCTGCTCCTCGGCGACAAAGAGCCGGACTGCCTGCGCGTAGTCGCCGTCGCCGGCCTCATCGGCTTTGCCGACGAGGTTGGCGCCGTCGCCGTCCTCGCCGACCTGGAAGCGCTGGATGCCGGCCCACACCGCCGGATGCAGCGTCGCGCGTTGCTCCCAGTCCGGGTCACCCTGGGCGCTCCTGCGCTCGCGCTCGTCCTCGAACCGCCTTGTCCACTTGGCGAAGCCGCCCGTGTCCATCCGGTCTCCCCTTCCCTGGGGCACAGCCACCGTGCCCCGGAGGGGGACGACGCTGACGAACGGCGAACCGTTCCCCCGCTGCCCGCGCCGCGCACATCATGAGCCGTGGCCCCTGGCGGGGAGCCAGGGGCCACGTGAGTGAGGCCGGCCGTACGGGCCCCGTGCCGTCATTCGGCCCGGACGGTCAGCGCAGGACGGTCAGCGCAGGCTGGTCCCGAACTGCGCCTTCGTGGCGGGCGCGGACAGGTCGTCGGGGCCGAAGGCGAGGGCGGAATTCGTGGTCAGGCCGGTGGACGTGCCGCGGAGCAGCCAGACCGCGCCGTTGTCGCCGTTCTCGGTGGTGGAGGCGACGGCGATGTCGCGGTGGCCGTCTCCGTTGACGTCGAGGAGCGCGGTGGTGGCGCCGAACTTGTCGCCCGATTCGGCCACGCCGGGCACCCCGGGGGTGTTCTGGTGGAAGACCTGGCTGCCGGTGCCGGTGAAGCCCGAGGCGCTGCCGGGGACCAGGGCGAACGAACCGGCGTCGGTGAGGCCGCTGAAGTCCTCGCCGGGGATACCGAGGGCGATGTCGGCGTAGCCGTCGCCGTTCACGTCGTCCACGGAGATCGCCGTACCGAGGCCGTCGCCCTCCTCCTCCGCGCCGTAGAGGCCGGGCAGGCTCTGGTCGAACGACTTCGTGTTTGCGTCGGACAGGCCGGAGGCCGAGCCGTAGGCGACGCGGACCTTGCTGTCCCAGCCGTCGCCGCCGACCACCACGTCGTCGAAGCCGTCACCGTTCACGTCGCCCACGCCGGTGCCCGAGACGTCGCTGCTTGCGCCTTCGCCGGGGACCCAGGACTTGGTGAAGCCCGACGCGCCGCCGTTCAGCAGCCGGTTGCCCCAGGTTCCGTCACCGGTGTAGACCCACTGGACGATGTCGTCCTTGCCGTCGCCGTTGACGTCGCCGACATGGCCGTTGACGATGGGCCCGCTGATCGAGTCGCCGTCCTCCTCGCAGCCGCCACCCGTGGCGCAGGAGGCGTCGTCCTCGTCGTAGCCCCACCACTCGGACTTGTCGAGGATGTTGAGCACGGCGGCGGGCGTGCCGGTCCGGGAGATCGGGCCCTTCCACAGGGCGGCCTTGGCGCTCTGCGGGTCGTCACCCGCGACGGTGCTGTGGGCGAACAGTGCGAGGTCGGTCTTGCCGTCCCCGTCGAAGTCACCGGCCTGCGGGGCCTGCCCGTACCCGGCGAGGTTCGTACCGCCGGTGAGCCCGGAGGCGGAGCCCCACAGCACGACGGAGCCCGCGGGTCCGCCCGCGATCACGAGGTCGCCGTAGCCGTCGCCGTCCAGGTCGCCCTTGGTGAAGGTCAGCCCGAAGCGCTCGCCCGTGGTCGCGGAGCCGGGAATCCCGCTGGTCGACCGGCTCACGATCTTCTTGTTGGCGGTGGACAGTCCGCTCGCCGAGCCGTACGTGATGGCCACGTAGCCGGCCTTCGCCTTGTCGGACACCGTGGCGTTCGGCGCCCCGATGACGAGGTCGGCGTAGCCGTCGCCATTGAAGTCGTCCTGGGTGTCCACCGACGCGGGGGCGGCCTGGGCCGAAGCTCCGGTGAGGGCCCAGGCACTGAGCCCTCCGGCGAGCAGCACCGCGGCGGCTAGGGGCGCGCCCAGCCGTGCGGTACGGATCCTGCGTCCTGCTCGGGACATACAACTGCCTCTCAGAGTGGTCGAGTTCAACACGACACGCGCCGCGCGCCGCGCCCCCGCACAGTCCGACGAGGAAGGCAGGTCTCCGGTTGTACGCCTGAATGTCATTGTTGTGTAACCAGCCGTACGCCCGCCCCCTGACCTCAACGCCCAACGGAGCGATCTGGTCAGGAACGCCACGCTGCGAGGAGTTCCGCGGAGCCGTACGCGGCGTCGAGACCGGCGCAGTCGGTCCCGCTGCGGGAGACCGCGACCAACGGCACGGGATCCGGCGTGAGAGCGGCGCGGTGGCGTTGCAGTGCCGCGAGGTCGTGGCGGTCGAAGGGGGAGTTCTCCAACCACTTCACCGAGCCGACGAAGAGCAGCTCCTTGGCCACGGGCGCGCGGTCCGCCCCCACGATGTCGATCTCCACATCATTGGTACGTGTCCAGTAGCCGCCGAGGGCGGGGGCTGCGGGGAGGCTCGCGTCAGGCAGCAGCCGCGCCAGCGCCTCACGCACCAGAGGCTCGACAGCCCGTCCGCGCCAACTGGTCCAGTTCTCGCGGATGCGGCGCAGGGTGAGGTCGCCCCGGCCTCTCTCGATCTCCTCCATCGCCGGGCCGAGGAAGCGCAGCCAGAATCGGAGGTACGGGTCCGCGACGCGGTAGCGGCGGTCCTTCGAAGGCCGCGTGGACACGGGAAGCTCCGCGGCGATCACCCGCTTGTCGGTGAGGATCTTCAGCGACCGCTGGAGCGGCGTCGCCCCGATCCCGCCGGCGGCACGGGCGATGTTGGAGAACGTCCGCTCTCCGCTCCCGATCGCCGAGAGGACCGCGCGGGCCTGGGCCTGCTGCGGGAACTCCGCGGCCAGCGACCGCTCCGCCGACACCAGCAGGGCGGAGACCGGGTCGCTGAGCGCTGCTTCCAGGAAGTCCCACATCCCCCCGCCATGCGGCCATTCCGCGCAGATGAGCGGCAGCCCACCGGTGATGAGAGCCGCGTCGAACGCCGGGGCCGGGTCGAGGTCCAGCATCGCACCCACCTCCGCCGGGTTGAGCGGACCCAGCACCATTTCCCGTCCGCGCTGGTGAAAGGGGCGGCCGTAGCTGTTCAGCGCCTCCATCATCGACAGATCCGAGCCGATGAGAATCAGCAGGACCGGCTTGGTCTCCAGTACCCGGTCCCAGGCCCGCTGGAGCATGCCCTCGAAGGCACCCTCCGGGTCCATCAGATACGGCACCTCGTCCATGACCACGATGCTCGGCCGGTCCTGCGGCAGCGCGGCCGCGAGGACGTCGAAGGCCGCGCCCCAGTCCGCCGGACGGGCTGCGGCCAGCAGCCCCGCCATCGGCAGGCTGGATGCCTGCGCATCTTGCGCCAGCCGCTCCAGATCGGCTCCCAGCGATGCCCCTGTGGCGGCGTAGAAGAGGAACGGCGCGCCGGATCGCTCGGCAAACCGTTCGACCAGCCGCGATTTCCCCACCCGTCGACGCCCCCGCAGCATCACACACCGACCAGGACGCTCCCCACCAGCCGCGGCCGCCACCTTGCCCAGCTCGCGATCCAGCGTCTCGAGCTCGTGCCGCCGACCTACGAAATCCACCATGACGAGAAGCTAACATGAATGTTAGCAACATTGACGTTAGTGACATGCGGTTCACCCGAGAGAGCCGCCGTCGGTCGCCCATCGGGGGCCGTCGGTCGGATGTCGGTGGGTCATCGGCGGGGTCCGGCACCTTTCCGGAGACGGCCGGCCGGAACTCACCGGGCGGCGGCCCGATCCCGAGGAGCCATCATGCACACCCCCGTCACGATCATCGGCGCCGGACTCGGCGGCCTCACACTCGCCCGCGTCCTGCACGTCCACGGAATCCCGGCCACGGTCCACGAGGCGGAGCCCTCCCCGTCGGCGCGCACGCAGGGCGGGATGCTCGACATCCACGACTACAACGGGCAGCTCGCCCTCGAGGCGGCCGGCCTGATGGACGAGTTCCACGCCATCATCCTGGAGGGCCGCCAGACGATGCGGGTCCTCGACCCGGACGGGACCGTCGTGCTCGACAAAGCCGACGACGGCACGGGCGGGCGCCCCGAGGTGCAGCGTGGCGAGCTGCGGCAGATCCTGCTCGACTCGCTCCCGGCCGGCACCGTCCGATGGGGGCACAAGGTCAGTGGCGTCCGTGCCCTCGGCGAGGGCCGCTACGAGGTGACGTTCGCCGACGGCGGCACCGTCGTCACCAGCCTGCTGGTCGGCGCGGACGGCGCGTGGTCACGGGTCCGGCCGCTGCTCTCCCCCGCCACCCCCGAGTACGCCGGTACGTCCTTCGTCGAGACCTACCTGTTCGACGCCGACACCCGGCACCCGGCCGCCGCGAAGGCGGTCGGCGGCGGGTCGATGATCGCGCCCTCGCCCGGCAAGGAGATCTTCGCTCACCGGGAAAGCGGCGACACCCTGCACACCTACGTGGCGCTCTCCAAGCCGCAGGACTGGTTCGCCGCCATCGACTTCACCGATGCCACCGCGGCCGCCGCCCGCATCGCGCAGGAGTTCGCCGGCTGGGCACCGGAACTCACCGCGCTGATCACCGAAGGCGACACCGCGCCGGTCCTACGCCCCCACTACGCCCTGCCGACCGAACACCGCTGGGACCGGCTGCCCGGGGTCACCCTGCTCGGCGACGCCGCCCATCTCGCGGCCCCGAACGGCGAAGGCGCCAACCTGGCCATGCTCGACGGCGCCGAACTCGGCAAGGCCCTCGCCGCGCACCCCGACGACATCGGGGCCGCACTCACCGAGTACGAGCAGGCCATGTTCCCGCGCAGCGCCGAGGCCGCCACGTTCGAAGGTGCCGAGGTCCAGGGGATCGACTCCGACAACAACACAGCGCACGACCTGATCAACATGATCACCGACAAGGGCCAGTGAACCACTCCGCAGGCGGGGCCTGGTGCGCATCGGCTACTTCGGGTCGCGGTTGAACAGCGACATGGACCAGAAGTAGCCGAGCAAGGTCAGCCCCACGCACCAGGCGACGGCCAGCCACCCGTTGTGGCCGATCCCGGTGCCCAGCAGCAGCCCGCGCAGCGTCTCGATGGCCGGGGTGAACGGCTGGTACTCGGCGATCGGCCGGAACCAGCCCGGCATCGTGTCGGCCGGGATGAAGGCGCTCGAGATGAGCGGCAGGAGGATCAGCGGCATGGCCGCGTTGCTGGCCGCCTCGGGGTTCGGGCTGGCCATGCCCATCCCGATCGCGATCCAGGTGAGCGCCAGGGCGAACAGCGCGAGGAGCCCGAACGCCGCCAGCCACTCCAGGACGGTGGCATCCGTGGACCGGAAGCCGATGGCCACGCCGACGGCACCGACGAGGACCACGCTGGCGATCGACTGCAGCACGCTGCCGACGACATGCCCGATGATCACAGAGCCGCGGTAGACCGCCATCGTACGGAAGCGGGCGATGAGGCCCTCGGCCATGTCCATGGAGATGTACACCGCGGCCCCGATCACGGTGCTGCCGATGGTCATCATCAGGATGCCCGGGACGATATAGGCGATGTACTCGGAGCGGTCCGCGCCGCCGCCACCGATGCCCGCGCTCATCACGTCGCCGAAGATATAGACGAAGAGCAGCAGCATCATGATCGGCGTGAGCAGCAGGTTCAGGGTTCCGGACGGGTAGCGCCACGCGTGCAGCAGATTGCGGCGCAGCATCGTGTTCGAGTCGCGGACTGCGAGGGAGAGGGCGCTCATCGGACGTTCTCCTTGGGCTGGTTGGGGAGGTCGGCCGGGCCGGTCAGGGCGAAGAACACGTCGTCGAGGTCGGGGGTGTGCACGGTCAGCTCGTCCGCCTCGATGCCGGCGGTGTCGAGCCAGTCGAGGATGGAGCGCAGTTCGCGCTGGCTGCCGTCGCTGGGGAGCTGCAGGGACAGGGCTTCGTCGTCGCGGGTGGACTCGCGCAGTGTGGTGGCGGCGTTCCGGTAGGCGGCCGGGTCGGTGAAGCGGAGTCGTACGTGTCCCCCGGGGATCAGCCGCTTCAGCTCGTCGGCGGTGCCCTCGGCGGCGATCTTGCCGTCGTTCAGCACGGCGATACGGTCGGCGAGTTCATCGGCCTCGTCCAGGTGCTGGGTGGTGAGGAAGACGGTGACGCCGCCGGAGACGAGCTCGCGGATGATCTGCCACATGTTGTGCCGGGAGCGCGGGTCGAGGCCGGTGGTCGGTTCGTCGAGGAAGATGATCCGCGGGTTGCCCACCAGCGTCATGGCGATATCGAGGCGGCGCTTCATACCGCCGGAGTAGGTGGAGGCGGGCTTCTTCGCGGCCTCGGTCAGGTCGAAGCGCTCCAGCAACTTGGCCGTGACCTGCCGTCCCTCGTCCTTGGAGAGGTGGTGCAGGTCGGCCATGAGGAGCATGTTCTCCTCGCCGGTGATCAGCCCGTCGATGGCGGAGAACTGCCCCGTGACCCCGATCGCGGCACGCACCCCGTCCGGTGAGGTGGCGATGTCGTGGCCGGCGACCTGGGACTGGCCGCCGTCGGCGGAGATGAGGGTGGAGAGGATCTTCACGGCGGTGGTCTTGCCGGCGCCGTTCGGGCCGAGCAGCGCGAACACCGAGCCGGCCGGGATGTGCAGATCGATGCCGTCGAGGACGGTCTTGTCCCCGTACGACTTGCGCAGGCCGACGGTGGAGATGGCGGCCGACGGCTGCGCACCGTCGGCACCGTCGCTGCGCCTGGATGTGGGCATGACAGATGAAGGCATGGAGGAGCCCTCCCGTTCGAAGCCTGAAGTGGCTGAGGCAATGGGTAAGTTGGGGCCGGTTCTTCCGTGGTCAGCCCTGCGTGACGTCGAGCCATACGGCGGGTGCCCGCGGCGGTGCCCGCGGCGATGCCCGCGGCGATGCCGGCCTCCAGATCCCTCCAGATCACCGAATGCGGTGCCGAGGCGACTGCTGCCGTTGGACGTCGAAGTCCAGATCGAGAAACTGGCGGCCTTGGTGTGACCGAAAGGCCGCCGCTATGTCCGCTATATCGTTGACGGATTCTCCGGCCGCGGCCGTCCGGGGCCGTGACGGTGTTACTCGCAGAAGACCTGCACCTTGGAGTCGGGGTCGTCGATGTCGATCTTGACGTCGTCGAGATGCTCGATGAGATCCTCGAGGTGCTGCGGCTTGAGCTCGCCGAGGTCGATCGGCACCCCTGCCTTGCTCAGCTCCGCGTTGACCTTGGTGACCGCCTGCGGAGGGATAAGGCTCGTGAGCCGGACCCCGGCGCGCAGCAGTTGTAGTGGGATCTGGACGTTGACGCGGCTCGACCCCTCGCCGGTGCCGTCCGCCGCGTCCACCACCACGCGCAGGTACTTCGGCCGGGATTTCGGACGGGATACGACCCCCGGCGGCGACTCGGGCTGTTGTCGTTCCAGGGCGTCGATCAACCGCTCCGCCTCAGCCGCGGTGATCTTGCCGTCGGCCAGCATCTCCAGGATCTGGCGGCGCTGCTCGTTCATTGCTGCTCCTTGCTCCTCTGACTCATCTGACGCTCACCAGTAAGGCCGTTCGGCCTTCCTCGTACTCGAACCGGGTGCCCGGCAACGCCCACAGCAGTCGCCCCACACCCCGCAGCGCGCCCAGCGGGCTCACCTTCACCCGGGTGACGCGGCATGCGATCACTCCGCCCAGTACGGCGAGCAGCAGCAGCGGCGACAGCACCAGCACCACCGGCACGACAGGGACGTACAGCCGCCGCCGGCGGCCGTCGGAACGGCGATAGCGCACCGTCACCAACTGCGGGATCATCGGGTCTGCTCCAGCTCGGCCAGCGCCTCCTGGGCGCTGATCTCCCCCCGCTGCAGGCGGTCGATGACCTCGGCGCTGGTGGGTGCCGGGTTGGTGTCGACGAAGTCGAGGTGCTCGGCGATCCGCTTCAGCCGGGACTTGATCGTCGGGTAGCTCACCCCGAAGATCCGCTCCATCTCCTTGATCGAACCGTGCGACCGTACGAACGCGGCAATGAACACCTGGTCATCGATGCCGAGCTGAGCCAGCTGCGGCGGCTCGAACTGCCCCTCGACCACGACGCCGCTGTCGGCGAGGCGGACCCGTTCGACCACGAACGGCTGTCCGCGCGTCAGGTCCGTCAGCTCCTGCCAGTCCACCCTCGGCTCCCTTACCCTCGGTGACGCGCCTACCATTCATTTGTACCTTGAGATTTTTAAGATCGCAACGCGAGAACCTTAATTTTTTCAATCTCACCCTCGATGCGGGTCCGACCGCCGCCGCTCATGAGGGGCGTGACACCTTAAAAAGCGCAAGATTCTCAATCACGACATCGGCGACATCTTCTTCCCCCACACTCAGCAGCCAGTCCACGAACCGCCAGCCGTGCTCCTCCATGGGGCTCCGCTCAAACGTGGGCGCTGTGGGCCCGAAGTTCCGCTTCAGCCAGGTGAGGTACGCCTGGCGGGTGTCGAGGTACGTCTGGCGGGTGGGGGCGGGACCGTCGAGCTCTCCGTCGAGGAGGTCCCAGAACAGATCCCGCAGATTGTGCGCGATGACGTAGAGATCCCCCTCGTCGCCGAGGAAGAGGACGGGCAGCGTGGCGAGGTCCGCCCGGTCGTCGGACCGCCACAGCGCGTAAAGGGAACCGGACGTGGTGGCCTGGGCGAAGGGAATTACTCGGTCATCGAACTCCGAGTTCTCCGATTCCAGCCAGAATGATTTGTGGTACTCGCGCAGTTCGAAACCCGGCGAGTAGAAGTCCGTGCATTCGTCATCAAACTCCTTGAGCAGATTCAGCTCAGGTATCGGTGAGTACGCGTCGCTCACGGGGCCCCCTCGGGAAGAGATCAGACAGATGGGCCCGACCCTACTTACCGCTCCTGGTCGGCGCTATGTTGGCGTCATGTACTCCACGCGGGTCTCCCAGCATGTGAATGCCTCGCGTTCGGCCGTCTACCGAGCGCTTACGGACGCGGACGCCCTCGCGAAATGGCGGGTGCCGACCGGTATGAGCAGCCATGTGCACACATTCGACGCCCGCGAAGGCGGGGCGTTCCGTATCTCGCTCACCTACGACCACGACCACGACTCCGACTCCGACTCCGACGAGCCGGTCGGCACCGGCAAGTCGGCTCCGCACACCGACACGTACCACGGCCACTTCGCGAGGCTCGTACCGGACGAGCAGGTGGTCGAGGTGTTCGCGTTCGAGACCGCGGATGCCGCGCTGCGCGCCACGATGACGATGACGACCACACTCACCGACGCGGACGGCGGCGGCACCGATGTCCTCGTCGTACACGAAGGCATTCCGGACGCCGTGCCCGCCGCCGACAACGAGACCGGTACACGTATGGCGCTGGCCAACCTCGCCCGAATCGTCGAGGCGGGGGAGGCGGAGCTTGGGTAGGTTCCCGCTCATGGTGACCGCGACAGTGCGTGATCGGCACGACGAAGAAGGCTGGGGCTGACGCAGGCTACGCCCCGCTCTTCAACCACCGCGCGAAGGGATCGACCTCCAACAGCTCGGAATCGATCGCCTTCAAGCCCCTGGCGAAGTCATGGGCCAATTTCGAGAGCATCGCGACGAGCTCGCCGTGTTCCAGGCTCTCGCATTCCGGGTCGGGGATCCAATTGGTCCGCGATTCACACCGAATCACCGTGAGATTCCCGACCGGGCGACAGGTCAAAGTCCTCTCGACACCCTGTGAGTACAGATCCACTACGACTTCGCGTCGTTCGCGCACACCCGCCAGCAGCGGCGGAAGTTGTTCCATGAACGTAGACATGTCGTACGCGATATCGAATGGCCACTCATCGGTCCCGAATCCGCCGATGTGGAATGTGCTGCCACCGGCGTCGGAGAGGGCGTCGCACGCCTCCATGACAAGGGTCTCGTAATCGTCGTCAGGCTCAGGACCCGGACCCGGACTCTGCCTAGCTGGAGCGGGAGCTACCGCGCCTGCCGATGGAGTGGCCGGAGCGAACGACACGGAGAAGCCCATCGCTCCAACCTCCTACGTCCGGGCCGACGACGGGGTAAGCCGTCTTGTACAGCCCGTTCGGACTCGGGACGATGGTAGCCGTTGGGAGCCGGAGGCAGGGGACCGCATGCCGGTGCAATTTCGACGCGAAAGAGCCCGCCGGCGTGGTGCCGGCGGGCTCCGTTCAGTGCGCTAATCCCAGTTGCACTGGGTCCTCAGGGCCTCTGCGGAATCCCAGGGGATGTCCGAGCGCCAGGTTTCCAGATCCCAGGTCGGACCGCCGAAGTGCCCGCCCCCGGGACTGGGAAAGGCGAACGCCGCGTGGCAGTAGAGCTGCTTGGAGACAGAGCTGATCTCGGTCCGGGTGGCGTTCGGGAACAGGGGCGTGTTGACCCACACCTGCCGCCAGTTTTCCTCCAGATCGTCGTCCGCGTCCTTGAATGCGGCGTCGGTCGGAGTGACATGGACGGAGCGCTTTTCGTTGTTCAGGTTGGTGTAGACCTCGGTCTGCTTCACCCACGGCTCGTTGGTCACGCCGAGGTAGCCGACACACTCACTGTGGCAGGTCTCGAAGGCGTTGGACTGGCCGGGGCTCCAGAGCAGGAACCGGTCGTTCTGGAAGCGCTGGCGTACGCCCGTATTCTCGTCGAGATTACCTCCGACTTTCACGGCGTCGTACTCGTCCGTCACCGGGTAGCCGAACGCGCCTCGCTCATACCCCCACTCCCCCCACAGTTCGCCGATACGCCCCCACACAGGGTGCGCCCCGTTCGACAGCGTCGGATGCCAGTAGACGGTGCCGCCCTGGAACTGCTGCCGCTTGCCGACGCCGTCGGGGTTGGTGAGTTCGTCGTCGACCGGGTAGCCGAGCTTCCCGCCCTCGTGGCCGAGCGCGCCCCACTTGTCGCCGATCGCGCCCCATACGGGGTGCGCGTTGCTGGCGGCGGACCAGTAGATGGTGCCGCCCGCGAACTCCTGTCGCTTGCCGATGCCGTCGGGGTTGTCCAGCTCGATGTCGGTCGGACAGCCGAGCGGCCCGGCCTCGCGGCCCAGCTTGTCGTACTTGGCGAGGATCGCTCCGCCGACCGGCTTGCCGCAGACGTCGTCCGCGGCCGCCGGAGACGCCTGAACAGTCAGGGCGGCGACGGAGGCCAGGGCGACAACCACGCCCTTGAGCAGGGCAGCCTTACGCCGTAACGGTCGAGTCGACACTTCCACGATCGGTTCCTCTCAGTAGTCAGTCATTGGTGGTCGGCCGTACAACGTCTCCACCTGGGGAAAACGACAAGGTGCTCGCCACGGCGTGGCTTGCCAACCATCGCCGCAGGCGCTGCAATGCAGATGAAATTTCGATGATGCGGGGGCGGAGGCTTCGAGGTGGACGGGGGAACGCCTCAGGGGTGGCCACAGCAGCTTCGGATCGCGGTGCTCGGGCCCGTCCGGGCCTGGCGGAACGGTACGCCGCTGGATCTGGGGCCGGTGCTGACGCGGGAAGCGGGCAGGAGCAGTCGGTCATCCGCAGCGACCGGGGCGGATACCGCTTCGTCGCCGACGGGGTCCGGCTCGATGTGGTCGAGCTGGCCGAACGGGCCGACGAGGCACAGCGCGCGAAGGCATCCGGCGATCTGGCCGCCGCCGCGGACCGGTTCTCGCAGGCGCTCGCGTTGTTCCGGGGCGAGCCGCTGGCCGGGCTGCCGGGCTCGTTCGCGCAGGTCGAGCAGGTCGAGCGGCGGCGGCTGGCGGAGCGTCAGCGCAAGCTCCAGTTGGAGCGGCTGGAATGCCTGGTGCTGCTTGACCGGTCCGGCGGAGCCCTGGACGAGCTCGGGGTCGATCCCGGCAAGGAGTTGCACCGGGTGCACGAGGCGGTGCTGCGCCGGGACGACGCGTACCTCCTCGGGCGCGAACAGTTCCAGCTGGCGCTGGGCGTGCCGGGTGCCGCGGCGCACCCGGCGGAGCGGGCACAGGCGGTCGCGGGTCTCGATGAATGCGAGGTCTCTTAGTACTCCCGTCCGGCGCCCTGGCGAGCGATGGCCAAAGCGGTGAGATCGCTGCTCCATTCGAAGCAATTCCGATGCCTGGTCGAATATGTGGATTAATCCCAAGGCATCAACTAAATCCATGAGACGTATAAACATACTGCGGTTCCTGCTGGGAGCAGTTCCTCTGGTAGCGACCCTGGCCTTGGCCCCTCCAGGTGCGAACGCCCTGGCAGCAAACAGGGCGGGGAGGGCGGTGACCTCCGAGAACGTCTGCAGCCCCGCGCCGGATACCGTCACATGTCTGGCCGAGCTGCGAACGGACATTGCGGCGATGTCGAACTCGTCGCCGGACGGCGACAACCCGCCCGGCTACCACCCTCGCGACATTCAAAGCGCATACCAACTGCCCCGTGACGGCGGCTATGGGCGGACAGTGGCGATTGTCAGCGCGTTCGACAATCCCAACGCCGAAAGCGACCTGGCGGTCTATCGCCGTACGTTCCATCTCCCGCCGTGCACCACCGCCAATGGCTGCTTCCGGAAGATCAACCAGAGCGGCGGCAGCACACCGCCACCACTCACCGATCCCGGTTGGGCGACCGAGACCGCCGTCGACATCGAGGCTGTCAGCGCTGCCTGCCCCCGCTGCAAGATCCTGCTCGTCGAGGCAGACACCAACTCCCTCAGCAACATGCTCACGGCGGTGACGCAAGCCCGTACCCAGGGCTCGAAGTTCATCTCCATGAGTTGGGGCCTTCCGGAGGACCCCGGACAACTCGCTCTCGACCAGACCTACTTCAACTTCCCCGGCATCGCCTTCGTCGCCGCCGCCGGCAACGGCGGCTTCTCCGGCTTCTTCTATCCCGCGGCTTCCCAGTACGTCACCGCTGCCGGGGGTACCAGTCTGGACCGCTCGCTCCAGCGGGTGCCGGGCCCCCAGGCGAAGCGTTCCGGCTGGTACGAGAGCGCCTGGAGCCGTTCCGGCTCCGGCTGCTCCCAGGTCCAGCCCAAGCCGCCGTTCCAGACCGACCCCGACTGCCCCATGCGCACCGTCGGCGACGTCTCCGCGCTCGCCGACCCGGCCACCGGCTTCGCCTTCTACTCCACGTTCAGCTCCCCGGGCTGGAGGGTGATCGGCGGCACCAGTGTGTCCACCGCGCTGATCGCCGCAATGTACGCGCTGGCGGGAAACCCGGGCCCGGCGGACCGCCCGAACTCCTACCCGTACGCCCACCGCCGGGCGTTCTGGGATATCGACCAGGGATCCACGGGCTCCTGCGGCGGCAGCTACCTCTGCACCGCCAAGATCGGGTACGACGGCCCGACCGGCATCGGCACCCCCCGAGGAGTCCGCGGGCTGCGGCACTGAGCCGAACCTCCCGGCAGTCCCGTCTCCGGATGACCAACCAGGCCCAGGTCGCCGACCTGGGCCTGTGTCATGAAGTCTGCGGTTCCCGTCGCCGGTGCGGAGCGTCCCCGTGGGTCCGGACGTCATCTGGCAGACTGCGCTCGGCTCGCCACGGCCAACTCGGTGCGGATGTAGTGGACATGGGGCCCGGGAGACGACACCGAGGCCGGAAAGGACGCTGATGGACGACTTGCTCCCGGCAGACCCCGACCGGATCGGCCCCTACATCCTGGAGGGGCGGCTCGGCGCCGGTGGCATGGGGCAGGTCTACCTCGGCAGGTCTCCCGGCGGTCGCCACGTCGCGGTCAAAGTGATCCGCCCCGAGCACGCCAGGAATCCGCAGTTCCGCCGCCGCTTCGCCCGGGAGGTCGAGGCCGCACGAGCGGTCGGCGGCTTCCACACCGCACAGGTCATCGGCGCCGACCCCGACGCGACCTCACCATGGCTGGCCACGGCGTACATCCCCGGCCCCTCCCTGCACGAGGTCGTCACCACGGACGGCCCGCTAACCCCGGACGCCCTGCGCGCCCTGGGCGCCGGGCTCGCCGAAGGACTCGCGGCAATCCACGCACGCCGTCTGGTGCACCGCGACCTCAAACCCAGCAACGTCATCATGGCGACCGACGGGCCACGCATCATCGACTTCGGCATCGCCCGGTCCGTGGACGCCAGCGCGCTGACATCCCTGGGCGTGGTCATCGGCACGTTCGCGTTCATGTCGCCGGAGCAGGTACGCGCGGACCAGGCCGGGCCCGCGAGCGATGTGTTCTCGCTCGGCGCCGTCCTGGGCTTCGCGGCCACGGGGCGCGGCCCCTTCGACGCGGAAACCATTCCCGCGATCGTGCACCGGATCATCAGCGAACCGCCCCGGCTCGGCGACCTGTCGGGGCCCCTCCGGGACACCGTCGAGGCGTGTCTCGCCAAGGAGCCGGACGATCGGCCCGCCATCGCGGACGTCCTGGCCAGGCTGGCCCCGGACAGCCAGGACAGTCTGGACAGCCAGGTCACCGAAGTAGAAGTAGTGGACAGCAGGGTGCCGTTCGCGACGCTGGACACCGAGCCGGCCGCGCTGTCACCGACGGCCGTGCAGACCGACCCCGCGCGACCGAGCCGCCGGGCCCTTCTGGGCCTGGCCGGAGGCGCGGCCGTCCTGATCGGTGGTGGGGTGATCGCCGCGAAGAGCCTCGGCGGCGGCAGTGGCGACGGCGGCAAGAGCTCGGGCTCGGGCTCGGGCTCGGGCAAGGGCACGGACTCGGGGTCGGCGCCGAAGATCGGCGACGTGGCGGAAGCGCGTCCGCTGTGGCAGAGCAGCGTCCCGAGAATCGACTCACTCATCGCGTACGAGGGCGGCGTCCTGTGGATGGGCAGTCGACCCGACTCGGACAAGACACCCGAAGCCGTCTGGAGCTTCGACACCGCCGGAAACACGCGCTGGAAGCTGCCCCTGGGCGACCTGGCCGTCCTCGCCACGAGAGGAGTCTGCGCCGGTGTGATCCGCGACGGCATGCTCTGCCTCGGTGCCGCGGGCCCGTTCGACGCCACCAGCGACGTGGACGCGCAGGTGGTCGCCGTGGAACTCGCGAGCGGAAACCGCGCATGGTCGGCGCCTGTCGCTGCGCCCCCCTTTTACATCACCTCGACGTCCGGCGGGCGGAACGGAGTCGTCTACGCCACCGGCACCACGGACCGAGCGGGCCCCAGCATGGTCTGGGCGGTGGACATGGCATCGCGCCGGAAGATCTGGCAGTACGAGTTCCCCAAGAACGACGGACTTGGCACCGTGGTCGTGCCGCCGTCAGGAGACCGGGTGTTCCACCTGATGTCCACATACGACAGCGGACAGGACGCCGGCATCCAGATGCTCAATGCCGGAAAGAAGGGCGCGCCGGGATGGAAGGCGACGCTGCCCGAGGCAACGGGCGATGTCAGCCGACTGCCGAACCTGTGCCCGGTGGGCGGCACCCTCGTCTACGCGGCCGACAGCCTGATCGCCCTCGACCCCGCCACCGGAGACCGGATCTGGACCAAGAAGCAGCCCGCGAAGGGGTACGGAGGCTTCGGCATCCCGGCGGCGAACGCGAACGGCTCGCAGGTCTTCGTCACGACGCAGACCGAGGACGCCGCCGGACGTACGACGCTGACGCTCCACGCGCTCGATCCCCGGTCCGGCGAAGAGAAGTGGCGCTCTTCCGTCACCCCCGAAGGCAAGCTCCGCCTGGTGAACCTTCTGGTCGCCGACTCCACCGTCTACGTCCTGGTCGGCCAGCGGATCGCCAGCGACGTGGGCTACTAGGGCTACTACTACAAGCCGGACGACGACTATCGATGGCCGTTCATCTGGGCCGTGAACGCGGCGAACGGAAAGTCGAAGTGGAGGTACACGCCCTCGGAGACCTTCGAAGCCGCGGCCGGTTTCGGGCGGCTCTACGTCGCCATCGGAGACAGCATCACCGCGCTGTCGGCCACCGCGGCGGCGGGCCGCGCGGGCGAGGCGCGCGAGTAGTTCCGGATGGCGCTCGCCGCGTCCATGGCACCCTGTAGCACCAGATGGCACGGACGGCTATCGTGGGCGATATGAGCGGACAGCCTGAAATCACCCAACGCGATCTGCGCACCAGATCCAAAGAGATCATGGACGCTGTCCAGGACGGCCAGGCCTTCACCGTCACGCGGGACGGGCACCGCATCGGTGAGCTGGTCCCACTGCGGCGCCGCAGGCGGTTCGTCCCGCGCGGCGAGTTCGCGGCCATGTCCCGCACCGCTCCCGACATCTCGTTGGACGCCTTCCGCGCCGACCAGGACGCCACCACCGAGCAGGAGCCGGACGACCCCTATGCCCGTTGAGTACCCGCAGGGACTTCTCGACACCAACATCATGATCCTGCGCAAATGGCTGAATCCCGAGGAGCTTCCCGCCGAGGTGGCGATCAGCGCCATCACCCTGGCAGAGCTCTCCACAGGTCCCCACGAGGTCCGCCGGAACGAGGAGCAGGACGACTACGACGAGCACGCCGAGCGCGCCCGGCGCATGGATGTGCTCCAGCGCGCGGAGAACGAATTCGACCCCATCCCGTTCGACGCGGAAGCGGCCCGCATCTATGGTCGAGTCTGCGCGGCGGTGATCAGCGCCGGCCGCAAACCACGGCGCAGGGTCGCCGACTTGATGATCGCCGCAGTCGCCATCGCCGAAGACCTCCCTCTTTTCACCACCAACCCAGACGACTTCAAGGGGTTGGACGGCCTGCTCACCGTCGTTCCCGTCACCCGGCCGCGAGTCCTGCACGACCGCTGACGGAGTTCCGCAGATCGCGACGCGGAGGGCGGACGCGTGGTGGCCGGCGGTTCCCGCCCGAGACTCCCATGTAGTGGGCGGCCTCGGCGGCGGTAGCCCCCATCGCGGTGTCCGCGAACCGGTCAGTCACACGGCCCGGCCGCCACCTCCGCCCACACCGTCTTCCCGACCGGGTGACGAGGGGTCACCCCCCACCGCGCGGCCAACAGCTCCACGAGCAGCAGCCCGCGCCCCGTCTCGTCCTCCACTGAGGGCGTCGGCGGCCTGACCGGGAGCCGGTCATCGCGGGCGTCCGAGACCTCGATGCGAATGGTGCGCGTCGGCACTTCGACGCTGATGCGGAGCCGGAAGTCCCGCCCGGGCACGCGCCCGTGTCGTACGGCATTGGAGGCGAGCTCCGCCACCAGCAGCGCCACGGTGCAGGACGTGTCCGAGGCGGGCGGATACCCCCACTCCCCCATGCGCCGCACGGCGAGCCGTCGGGCGAGCCGCGCCCCGCGCGGGGTCGAGGGGAACTGCACGCCTTCGTCCGGGAGCGTGTTCGCCTTCAGCACGGTTGTTGTCCATTTCTGTCCATCGCTCTTTCGTACGATTCGCAGCGTGTGCGCATCGTGACTTTCCGTACTCAAGAGTCGCCTGGCGGGACTACGCTCAAAAGGCCGTAACGCATTACCTCTCATCCCGTAAGGAACGGAAGTGATGTTTTGGCCAAAGCTATTGATCCCCAGTCGTCCATGGCCGCGCTGTTCGGAGCGCAGGTGCGCAGACTGCGGCTGGCCGCCGGGCTGACCCAGTCGGAGCTGGGCGCGAAGACGCATGTGGTCGGCTCCCGGATCACTCAAATCGAGCGGGCTTTAGGAGCGAAACCAACCTTCGAGCTGACGCAGAGGCTCGACACCGCCCTCGGGGCGGACAACCTGCTGATCGACATGTGGCCGTACGTGTACCGCGAGGCGTTCCCGGACTGGTCGCGGGCGTTCATGGCGTACGCGGAACGGGCGGTGTCCATCAGGGAGTACGCGGCGCACGTCGTCCCCGGCCTGTTACAGACGAAGGACTACGCGAGGGCCGTCCTGAGCGTTGGTCTGTCGCTCACCGGAGAGGAGCATTTGAAGGAGCGGGTCGCCGCCCGCCTCGGTCGGCAGAACCGGCTCACGTCCCCCGACCGCCCCGACTTGTGGGTCGTTCTGGACGAGTCGGTGCTCAGGCGCCCGGTGGGCGGCGCGGCCGTCATGCGGGAGCAGTTGGCCCGGCTGCTGGAGGCAGCGGAGCAGCGCCACATCACCGTGCAGGTGCTGCCGTTCGAGCAGGGCGAGCACGACGTGATGGGTGGCTCCATGACCGTGCTGACGTTGCCGGACGGCTCGGAGGTGGCCTACACAGAGGGCGCCCATTACGGCCAACTCATCGAAGAACCAAGCGAAGTCAGGCGTTTTGCGGTGACCTACGATCGGCTGCGGGCAGTATCTCTGCCCCCATACATGTCTCTCGACATGATCCGATCCGTGATGGAGGGCAACCACCGTGGAGCGAGTGTCCCGTCCCGATCTGAACGGCGCCGCCTGGCGCAAAAGCAGCTACAGCAATCAGGAGGGTGGCAACTGCGTGGAGGTGGCCGACGGGATCCCCGGCGTCGTACCAGTCCGTGACAGCAAGAACCCTCAAGGCCCGGCGCTGCTCTTCCCCCCGACTTCCTGGGCGGTCTTCATAGCCAGACTGAGGACCGGCCACCGTCCCTGAGCCCACCGGGTGCCGGTCGTAGTCAGCTGAAGTCGGCGTTCCTGCCACGCCGGGTCCTCGTACGCGGGGGCCCGGTGGGCCACGAACTCCCCTAAAGAACCTGAGGAAAAGAACCCCCCACCCACCCTCCCTTCCCGCACATCACCCGTACGGGTGACCGGCTTGCGGGTGTGGGATGCAGACGGTTACGTTCGCCGAAACAACCCCAAACAGACGACGGCCCCCGGCCGGGACTGGCATCCCGAACGAGGGCCTGACCGATCAGGAAGAAGCAACCTTCCCGATGGCTGAGCCGCAGTCTAACGCGCATGCGCGCGCCGACGCCGGAGCATCGACCTCCGGCGTGATCCACATCCGTACCCGCCTCAACGCCAACTTCACCGTGATCGCCAACGCCCTCGCGCAGCGGCGCGGAAGCGCGGTCACGATCGGCGTGGCGGCCTACATCCTCTCGCTGCCGGATGGCGCACCCGTGAGCATCGCCGCACTGTGCGAGCACTTCACGGAGGGCGAGATCCTGATCTCGCGGGCGCTGCGGGAGTTGGAGGCCGCTGGCTATCTGGAGCGGCGTCGCGAGCGCGGGCCCGGCGGGCTGATCCGTACGCGTACGTACGTCCGCGACGTGCCGGGGAGCGAGCCGCAACGGGACCTGCCCACCCCGCCAGCGCCGGAACCCACCCCCGCAGCCACTCCCCCGCCGACGCCGCCACTCGCCGAGGCCGACGAACAGGCCGTCGCCGTCCTCGCCTCACTGCGGATCGCCGACCCACGGCTGATCCTCTCCAGACGCGAAGTGGCCGAGCTGGCCCCGGCGGTCACTCAGTGGCTCGCGGCGGGCGTGGGCCCCAGGCAGATCACCGGCGCACTCACCACCGGCCTCCCGGACCGCTTACTCGCCCGCCCAGCCCGGATCCTGGCCTGCCGCCTCAGCGAACCGCCCCTTGCCGTCCCTGAGTCCGCCGCTGGCGCGACCCGGACATCGCCAGTAATCCCCCTGCCGTGGCAGACCTGCGACGGCTGCGAACGTGCCTTCCGCGCGGCGGAACCGACCCGCTGCCGCGACTGCAGAGAGCTGCCCGTGGCCTGCTGACCAGACAGCGGCCTTGGTAGTAGTCGTCGTCCTCGGACGAGTTCACGACGTACGGGCTTTTCACAGGTGTGCTGTGCGGTGTGCTGTGCATGGTGATGCTCCTTCGGAGATTGATGAAGTGGAACCGTGGAACCGCCTACACAGGGCGGTGAGAAAGAGCCTCGGAGTGTCCGGCGGGCTCGGCAACGATTTCGGGCGTCCGGGACAGTCCAGGAATGTCCGCGCAGGTCAGCGGGGGTGTCCGGGACACGCCCCGTGACGTCGCCCCGGTTGATGCCTGACATCGAGTTCAGCGGCTGCGAAATTGAATGGCAGCCCTCTCCCGCCGGGCTGATCAATGCCTGCGCCCCGGCTCACGGCTCTTGCCGACCTGAAGGGGCGTGCGTAGCTTGGCCGTCCGGGGGAGGAGTGACCGATGGCGGGGCGTCCTGAGAGTCCGCTGGATCCGAGCGCGGGTCCGGTGCAGCGGTTGGCGTTCGAGTTGCGGAAGCTGCGGGCGGAGGCCGGCAGCCCTACGTACCGGGCCATGGCCGCGCGTACCGATCTCGGTGCGAGCACGCTGTCCCAGGCGGCCGCCGGGGAGCGGCTGCCGACCGTCCCGGTCCTGCTGGCTTACGTCCAGGCCTGCGGTGGCGACTCTGACGAGTGGGAGGAACGCTGGCGGCGGGCGGCGGCGGAGGAAGCCGCCGAGCCGCGTGCCGACGAGGACGCCGAGCCTCCGTATCGGGGCCTGGCCCGCTTCGAGCCCGATGACACGGCCCTGTTCTTCGGCCGCGACCAGCTCATCCACGACCTGCTGCACCTGACCGGCCACCATCGGATCACAGCGGTGGTCGGCGCCTCCGGCAGCGGCAAGTCTTCCCTGTTACGGGCCGGCCTCATCCCGCGCCTGCGGACGACCGACAACGCGGACTTACGCCCAGCAGCCCTGCGGGTCATCACCCCCGGCGCCCACCCCCTGCGCGACCACGAGCGGCGGCTGGACCCGAAGGAGGGCGGGGAGGGTGACACGTGGCTGGTCGTGGACCAGATGGAGGAGCTCTACACCCTCTGCACGGACCCGGCAGAACACACCGCGTTCATCGACCGCCTCCTGACCGCCGCCGCCCCCGACAGCCGGCTGCGGGTGCTGCTCGCCGTGCGGGCCGACTTCTTCGGCCACCTGGCCGACCACCGTCCCCTCGCCGACGCGCTGCGCGAGGCCACCCTCCTGATCCCGCCGATGAACCGCGACGAACTCCGCGAGGCCGTCGTCAAACCCGCCCACGCCGCGGGCCTCATCGTCGAACGCACCCTGACCGCCCGCATCGTCGACGAAGTCGACGGCGAACCCGGCGCCCTGCCCCTGATGTCCCACGCCCTCCTGGAAACCTGGCACCGCCGCAAAGGCCGCGCCCTCACCCTCACCGCGTACGAAGCGGCTGGCGGCGTCCACGGCGCCATCGCCCAGACAGCTGAAGACCTCTACACCGACCTCACCCCGCAGCAAGCCACCCATGCCCGGCGGATCCTGCTGCGCCTGATCACCCCAGGCGAAGGCGCACAGGACACCCGGCGGCCCGCGCCCCGGGAAGAGCTGGAAACCGACACCTCCCCGGCCACCGCCGCCGTACTGGAGCGCCTGGCGAAAACACGACTGGTCACCCTCGACGGCCACACCGTGCACCTCGCGCACGAAGCCCTCATCGGCGCCTGGCCCCGGCTACGCAAGTGGATCGACGAGGACCGCGACCACCTTCGCCTCCACCGCCAGATCACCGACGCCGCCCACACCTGGCACACCCTCGGCCGCGACCCCGGCGCGCTCTACCGCGGCACCCGGCTCGCCACCGCCGAGGAAACCTTCCCCACCGCCGACACCAACAGCGACCTCACCCCCCTGGAACGCGACTTCCTCACCAGCAGCTCCGCCGCCCGCCACCACGAAGAACAGGCAGCCGCCCGCACCACCCGACGCCTGCGCCAGTTCGCCACCACCGTCTCGATCCTGCTCGTACTCGCCCTCACCGCCGGACTGATCGCCTGGCAGCAGTACCGGACCAGCGAACAGCAACGACACCAGGCACTCACCGCCCAACAGATCGCTCTCTCACGTCAGCTGGCCGCCCAGTCGGACGGCCTCCTGAACTCCAACCCCGACCTGGCCTCGCTCCTGGCCGTCCAGGCATACCGAACCAGTCCCACGAAGGAAGCCACCGCCGGCCTCTTCACCGCCGCGGCTCTTCCCTTCAAGCGCCGCCTCACCGGGCACACCAGCTTCGTGTGGTCGGTAGCGTTCAGCCCAGACGGCCGCACCCTGGCCAGCGGCAGCGACGACACGACGGTGCGCCTGTGGGACGTCGCGACCGGCAAGCTGCGTACGACTCTCAGCGGGCGCACCTTCCACCCTTTGTCGGTGGTGTTCAGTCCGGACGGGCGCGTTCTGGCCAGTGGCGGGGACGATGGAAGGATCCGGCTGTGGGATCCGGCGGCTGGCAGGCTGCGTACGACTTTGACCGGGGACACCGATGCCGTGGAGGCAGTGGTATTCAGCCCGGATGGGCGGGTGCTGGCGAGCGGCGGGGACGACGGGAAGATCCGCCTGTGGGATGTAGCGAGGCACAAGCTCCGAACCACCCTGACCGGCGGCGCCAATGCCGTGCGGTCGGTGGCGTTCAGCCCGGACGGCCGCACCCTGGCCAGCAGCGGAGGCGACACGACGGTGCGCCTGTGGGATACAGCAACCGGCAAGCCGCGCACGACTCTCGCCGGGCGCACCGTCCGCACCGTGTCGGTGGGGTTCAGCCCGGACGGGCGCGTTCTGGCCAGCGGCGGGATCGACGGAAAGATCCGCCTGTGGGATGTAGCGAGTGGCAAGCCCCGAACCACCCTGACCGGACCCACCGACGTTGGGGGTTCGGTGGCGTTCAGCCCCGACGGTCGCACCCTGGCCGGCAGCGGGGACGACACGACGGTGTGCCTGTGGGATACAGCAACCGGCAAGCTGCGCACGACTCTGACTGGGCACACCGGCGCTGTGGGTTCAGTGGCGTTCAGCCCGGACGGCCGCACCTTGGCCAGCAGCGGAGGCGACACGACGGTGCGCCTGTGGGATACAGCAACCCGCTGGCTGCGCACCCCACTTACCGGGGAGTTCGATGTCGTGTGGTCGGTGGCGTTCAGTCCGGACGGCCGCACCCTGGCCAGCGGCAGTGGTGACTGGGCGGTGCGCCTGTGGGATGTAGCGACCGGAGGGCTGCGCACCCTGCGTACGACTTGGACCGGGGGCGCCGATAGGGCGTGGCTGGTTGGGTTCAGTCCGGATGGACGGGTGCTGGCGAGCGGCGGGGACGACGGAAAAATCCTCCTGTGGGATGCAGCGAGTGGCAAGCCCCGAACCACCCTGACCGGCGGCGCCGATGCCGTGGGGACAGTGGAGTTCAGCCCGGATGGGCGGGTGCTGGCGAGCGGCGGGGACGACAGAAAGATCCGCCTGTGGGATGTAGCGAGGGGCAAGCTCCAAACCACCCTGACCGCGCACACCGGCATCGTGCGGTCGGTGACGTTCAGCCCGAACGGCCACACCTTGGCCAGCGGCGGGGACGACGGGAAGATCCGCCTGTGGGATGTGGCGACCGGCAAGCTGCGCACGACTTTGTCCGGGGGCGCCGATGCGGTGTGGTCGGTGGCGTTCAGTCCGGACGGGCGCGTTCTGGCCAGCGGCGGGGACGACGGGAAGGTCCGCCTGTGGGATGCGGCAACCGGCAAGCTTCGTAGCACCCTGACCGGGCACACCCATTCCGTGGGGGCAGTGGTATTCAGTCCGGACGGACAGGTGCTGGCCAGCGGCGGGAACGACGGAAAAATCCTCCTGTGGGATGCAGCGAGTGGCAAGCCCCGAACCACCCTGACCGGCGGCGCCGATGCCGTGCGGTCGGTGACGTTCAGCCCTAGCGGCCACACCCTGGCCAGTGGCGGGGAAGACGGGAAGATCCGCTTCTGGGATGTCGATCTCCTTGACCCCGCCTCCTCCATCAGGAAGATCTGCCAAGCGGTCCAAAGGTCCTTCACCCGAAGTGAACGGTCGCTCTACCTCGCGGACCAACCCACCAGCCCCGTGTGCCGATCCTGAGACTCAGCCGTCGGTCCACTCTCCGTCGCGCATCACATGCCTGCCCTTGAACTCATGCTCCCCATGCAGTGCCTGTATCACCTGCGGAAGCACCTTGAAGTACCCGTACGAGGCGTGATCCTTCCGCGGGTCCCAGCCCCACCTCCGCACAAACGCGTCCGCCGCGGCAGGCGGCACCTCCTCCGCGGTGAAGGTTTCCACCCGTCCATCGATCAGAACGACATCCCGCGTATCGCCCAGCGCAAGCCGAACCCGGCCCGATTCCCGCAGGTTGCGCCCGGTGGGGTTGGTGAGTCTGGTCGACATCCATATCGCCGCGCCGTCCCAGAGGAACCACAGCGGCACCAGACACGGCAGTCCGTCGGCATCCGCCGACGCAACCCAGACGTCTTCCTCTGTCCGCAGTCGTTCGAGCACGTCACGCCGCCGTTGTTCTGTGCTGCGCGGTTCCTTGGCGATGGTCATGTCCCGGGACGGTACTGAACACGGGGCCCGAACACCTCGGGCCCTGGTCCTAGAGCCACAGCCCGAGTCCACCCTCCTGTGGTGCTTTCCACTCACGGTGGCAGCCTTGGACCAATACGTCCCACCGAGGCCGGAGCCGAGAATCGCCATGCCCCAAACCCTGGCCACCATCCTGAACGCCGCGGCACGCGGACACTTCCCGCCGCCCGACGGCGGCACGACCGTAGTGCCGCAACCGAGCCACCGCGATGCCGGGGTGATCTCGTTCACCGCGCACTCCGTGGTGTTCACCGACGAGGATCCGCAGTGGGTACGCGCCACGCTGGCCTCCCTCGACTGCGACGAGTTGGCGGCCACGATGAATCCGCGCTTCCTGGCGGCGTTTCTGGACCGTACGGGGCGGTCGACCGACACCATAGACCTGCTCACCGTGGCGAGCGCCCTGCCGGGCGACCCCCCGCTGGCGCTGCGCGAGCTCGCCGACCCCGATCATCCGCGCGTGTCCAGGGCGCGTAAGCGCCGGGACGATGTCCGGGTCTGGGCAGCTGACGGGGGTGTGGTCGTTCTCGGCCGGGGCGTGGCCGGGCGCTGGGAGACGGCGATCGAGGTGGACGAGGACGTACGCCACCGGGGCCTGGGCCGGGCGCTGGCCACGGCCGCGCGGCATCTGGTGCCGGACGGCGGGCCGGTCTGGTCGCAACAGGCCGCGGGCAACGCGCGCAGCGTGCGCGCCTTTCAGGCGGCGGGCTTCCGGGCGGTCGGCGCCGAGGCGCTGTTCACCGCGGCGTAGGCGCGCCGAGCGTCGGGCGGGCGCAAACACGGGCGTCAGCCGGGCATCGCGCGGACCAGCAGGTCGCCGTCATCCCACACCTGCTGGCCAAGGGCCCCAAGACCCTGGCCGCCGCCGGCCTGGACGACCTCGACCGCTTCATACGCGGCCTGCTGGAGGCGGTGTACCCGGAGGACCCGGAGGACCCGACCTGATTGACCGCGGCCGAAGAGCGACGACTTCCGCGAGGGCTGCTCCTGACAGGGCGGGCGCCGCCCGCCGGACCGTCGGCCAGGGCGAGTCCAGTCAGCCGTGGGCTGGGGCCGAGGATCCCGCCCCGCAGCCCGCAGCCCGCAGCCCGCAGCCCGCAGCCCGCAGCCCGCGAGTACCTTCAGCCGCTCTTGTTCATCACGATGTCCGGGCACACATCCGGGTCCACGTCGTCGAACAGCACAGGGTGCCCGCCGTCGCCGCCCACAACCAGGAAGCTGATCGGGGCCGGCTTGCCAGGCTGTGGCCCTTCGTCGAAATCCAGTCTGATCTGCATGCCCTCGACGCCGCTGCGGGGCTCGTACTCCCAGGATCCGGAGCCGTCGAAAGATCCCGAGCCGTCGTCCCCGTGCTCGTAGTCGCTGTACCGCCAGCTCCGTACCCGGAAGGAAGCCTGCCCCTCGGGCGCGCTGGGACGACCGTACGCAAGGTCGATCTCCATCCCGCCCGCTCCCGCGTACCGCCCGGGCAGCGCCGACTGACGCAGATCGGAGGCTGCCCGCGGGCAGCCGTGCGAGGGCTCCCCGGTGATCGCATTCATCAGACGCAGATAGCCCACGGCCAGCAACAGCATGAAGACGCACGAGAAGATGACACCGCGCGTTATCGAGCCATTACTTCCTCGCCGCATCAACCTTACCGTCCTCAGAAATGGAGTATTCCGCCTTCACTACCCCATTTCCGCAGCCCCTCCCAGCACCTTGTCCGCGATCCTGATGTTCTGCGGAACCGGTCCATACGTGCCGGGCATGAGCGAGCGCTTCGGCGGCGGGGCATCAGGGTCATGGATGTTCGGCTGACTGTATCGACGGTGAAATATGCATGTCGGGCCACCCGCGTACCCGACCTGATCGGGCACAGGATGTCGGGTCCCGGGGGATGCGTGCTGCCTAGCGTGGTGAGCGCACGAGAGGAAGGAAACCGGACGTGCTGGATCGGCTCAACCAGGCCATGGAGCACATCGAGCGCCACCTCGACCAGTCCATCGACGGGGCGGGGCTGGCGCGTATCGCGGCCACCTCGGAGTACCACCTGCGCCGGATGTTCTCGGCGCTGGCGGGGATGCCGCTGTCGGAGTACATCCGGCGGCGTCGGCTCACCGTCGCGGGGGCCGAGGTGCTTGCGGGGGATGAGTCGCTGCTGGAGATCGCGGTGCGCTACGGCTACGGCTCGGGCGAGGCGTTCGCGCGGGCGTTCCGGGCGATGCACGGTGTCGGGCCGGGTGAGGCACGGCGCAGCGGTGCGGCGCTTGTCTCCCAGCCCCGGTTGACCTTCCGACTCACCATCGAAGGGAGCAGCAGTATGCGTTATCGCGTTGTGGACAGGCCGGCTTTCAGTGTCGTCGGCTTCAAGGCCCGGGTGCCACTGGTGCACGTGGGGCCGAACCAGGCGCTCATCGACTTCATCCGCGGGATCGAGCCAGAGGCCCTGGAGCGGCTGGAGAAGCTGTCGGACCTGGAGCCGCAGGGCATCGTCGCGGTCTGCGACGACCTGGATCCGAGCCGCGCCGAAGGCACCGAACTCGACTACTACCACGGGGTGATCACCTCGGCGGTCGCGCCGCCCGAGGGTGCGGCCGTCCTCCCCGTCCAGGCCGGTGGCTGGGCGGTCTTCACCACCTCCGGGCCGATGCCGGAGGCCATCCAGTACCTGTGGCGTGACGTGTTCACGGAGTGGTTCCCGTCGAACCCGTACCGCAGCCGCCCCGGCCCGGAGATCCTGCGCACCCGGCTGTCGCCGGACAAGGCCGAAGCCGACGCGGAGCTGTGGCTGCCGGTGGAGCGGGAGCCGGAGCGGAGCTGACCGACAGGGGTGCGCGCGGGCCGACTCCCGAAGAGGGACTGTGCTTCGGCGAGTTGGCCCGTGCGGGCGAGGTGAGTTCCCGTAGCGTCACAGGTCTGTTCGACACACTGGAACGTGCCCGGGTCGAGCAGTACCTGAACGCGAGACACAACGAGACACAAGGAGCAATCGGAGACACCATGACCACCGAGACGCTGACCCGACGCACCCGTATGGCCGCGGCCGGCCCGCCTCGGGACGAGGCGAGACGGTGACGAAGCCGCCTGAACCGCGTGGTCGTGGCTGTGCGGGTTGCGCGGTGGTCGCGGCCCAGCTGGTCCTGGTCGCGATGCTCTTCGTCGGGGCCTGGGCCGAAGAGTACTTCTCCTGGGATCCGGAGCACATACCAGGACCCGTCGGCCCGTACATCGTGAAGATGGGCGTGGTGGCCGTCGCCGCCGCCGTGGCAGGGGTCGTAGCCGGTGTACGCGGCGCGGGGGCGGCGGCCTACGGCCAGGCGGTGGTCGTGGTCATCACCCTCGTCGCCATGGCGGTGACGAACGCGATGGGTGCGAGCGCGCATGAGGAGCAGCACAAGCAGGAGTGTTATTCGACCTCGGACGCCGTGGAGTGCGCGGACGTACGGTGAGGGCCGTCCCCGGGGCATCCCGGGTTCACAGCTCCCACACCCCCTTGACCAGCGTGGACAACCCTCCGCCCAACGCGATCAGGAGGACGAGCAACCGGGCCCCCCGCTCCGGGACGCGTTCGGCGAGGGCCCTGCCGATGATCGCGCCCGCCGCCATTCCGGCCACCGCCAACGCCCATACGCCCGGCTCCAGTCGGGGAACCCCGTTGGCGGCGACGGAGAAGGCGTTCACCACGATCCCGTAGAACTGCGCGTTCGGTACGAACTCGCGGACGGCCCAGCCCGCGTTCAGGGCGTACAGGGACACGGGTGGGCCGCCGACCCCGGCCGAGGAGTTCATGAAGCCCCCCGCGGCGCCCGCGGTCAGCGCTCCCTTGACGCCGCTCAGGGCGGGTACGCGGGTGCCGGCCATGACGAGCAGGACGGCCACGGTGACCAGGCCGCCCATGACGGCGAGGAGGAGGGGTTCGGGCAGGTGGGCGGCCACCCAGGTGCCGGCCGGGACGGTGCAGGCGGAGGCGGCGACCAGGGGGATCATCGCGTTCAGCCGCACCTGCCGCCAGCCGCCTCCGGCGAGGCCCACCGCGCAGATGGCGCCGGCCGCGCAGTTGGCGAGGGCGACGCCCGGCGCCGGGCCGAGCAGCAGGACGAGGGCGGGTACGGCGACGAGGGCGAATCCCATCCCCGTCAGCCACTGCACGGACGCGCCCACCAGGACGACGCCGCCGAGTAGCAGTTCCGCCGCCCCAACGTTCACCGCGGAAGCTTCTCATGCGCTCCCTGCTCACGGGCAGGTGATCACCTGGCTTACGGGCAGGTGATCACCTGGCCCGCCCACGACAGGCCGCCACCGAAGGCGAGCAGCAGCACCGGGGCGCCCGACGGGAGTTCGCCGCGGGCCGTCAGCTTGGACAGGGCGAGCGGGACGGACGCGGCGGAGGTGTTGCCGGACTCGACGACGTCCTGGGCGATCACCACCTGCTCGGGGAGGTCGAGTTGGCGTACGACGGCCTCGATGATGCGGAGGTTGGCCTGGTGGGTGACCACCCCCGCGAGGTCGGCGGGGGCGAGGCCGGCGCGGTGGCAGGCCTCGCGGGCGATGGCGGGGAGTTCGCCGGTGACCCAGCGGAAGACGGTCTGGCCTTCCTGGGCGAAGTACGGGTGCCAGTCGTCGACCAGGCGTACGGCGTCGCCGCGGGTGGGGTCGGAGCCCCAGGCGACGGGGCCGATGCCGGTGTCCTCGGCGGCGCTGATCACGGCGGCGCCCGCGCCGTCGCCGAGCAGTACGCACGTACTGCGGTCGGTCCAGTCCGTCACGTCGGACATCTTCTCGGCGCCGATGACCAGGGCGTGGCGGGCGGCGCCCGCCCGTACGGAGTGGTCGGCGCAGGCGAGGGCGGTGCAGAAGCCCGCGCAGCCGTTGTTCAGGTCGAAGGCCACGGCGGACGGGATGCCGAGGCGGCCCGCGACCTGGGCGGCGATCGACGGGCAGCGGTCGATCGCGGTGCAGGTGGCCACGGTGATCAGACCGATGTCGGAGGGCTGAAGTCCGGTTCCGGCGAGCGCCTTGCCCGCGGCGGCGGTCGCCATGTCGGTGACGGACTCGTCGGTCGCGGCGATACGGCGGGTGGCGATGCCGGTGCGGCGGCGGATCCATTCGTCGCTGGTGTCGACCATCGTCGACAGGTCGTCGTTGCTGAGCACGCGCGAGGGCTGGTAGTGCCCCAGGGCGGCGATGCGGCTTCCCGGCAGCGGCACGGCGGTTCTCCTCGGTTCGGCGTACGGCAGGCAGTGTCTGCCGCGGAATATAGCAACCGATCGATCGGAAGCTAAACGTGCGTCCGGCGGGATATCCTGTACGCCATGAGCCCACGCAAGTCGGTCGCCGAGGCCCGCAGAACACGGGAGCGCATCACGGAACGCGGTGTCGCCATCGCCTCCGTCGAGGGCCTGGAAGGGCTGACCATCGGGCGTCTCGCCACCGATCTGGGGATGAGCAAGGCCGGCGTGCTCGGCCACTTCGGCACCAAACAGGCGCTGCAACTCGCCACCCTGGACGCGGCGGCGGCCATCTACTCACAACTGGTGTGGGAGCCCGCGCAGAGCGCACAGCCCGGACTGCCCCGGCTGCGCGCCATCTGCGAGGCGTGGATCACCTACCTGGAGACGGCCCGCGACACCTTCCCCGGCGGCTGCCTCTTCACCACCGCCTCCATCGAGTTCGACGCCCGCGACGGGCTCGTACACGACGCGGTGGCGCGGCTGTTCGGGCTCGGGCGGCGCCGGCTCGCCGCCGAGGTGCGTACCGCCGTCGCGGCGGGCGAGCTGCCGGCCGACACCGACCCGGAGCAGATCGCGTACGAACTGGTCGGCCTCTATATGGCCCTCAACCAGGAGATCCAGCTCTTCGCCGCGCCCGAGGCCGCGGAACGTACCCGCCGCGCCCTGGACCGGCTCCTCGGCCCAGGCCAGTCGCGTTAGTCGCGGTCACAGGAGTGGTCTGACCACCGCACGGACCAGAGCCTCGGCCCGCGAGCGCGGGGCGGCGTCGGCCTCCGGGCCCTGGGCGTAGTAGCGCAGGAACGCCTCCTGGAAGCACGCGCCGATCAGCAGCGCCGCGGACGCCTCCGGGTCCGCGTCCGCGGCGATGCGGCCGAGGTCTTGTTCGGCCCGCAGATAGGTGGCGAAGCCGGCCACCGCCTTGTCGGGGCCGCCGCCGTGCCGGTCCATCGCCACCCGGTGCGCCGCCATGCGCCGCGGATCGGCCAGGAGAGCGCCGAGCATCGGGATCGACCGCTGGTAGAAGTGCAGAACCGCGTGGGCGAGTTCCGCGAGGTTCTCCTCGACGTCGCCCGCGCCCGGGCGGACCGAGACGCCGGACAGGCCGGGCAGCCGTTCCTCGAGGACGGCGAGCAGCAGCCGCTCCTTGTCCCCGAAGTACTTGTAAAGCGTGGGCTCCGATACGCCTGTGGCCTGCGCGATCTCCTTGGTCGTGGCGTGTACGACACCACGGGTACGCAGGATGTCCGCCGCCGCGTCCAGGATCCGCTCCCGTGTGCTCACCACTGCTCTCCCAGTCCCGGTTTGACAGTTAGTAAACACTAGCCCACCCTAGGGGTTAGTGTTCACTAGCCCACGGGATCTAGGAGGTCATCGTGCGTATCACTGTTTTCGGTGCGACCGGCGGAACTGGGCAGCACCTCGTAAACCAGGCACTTGAGGCGGGTCATCACATCACCGCGGTCGTCCGCGACCCGGCCCGCCTGCGGCAGGCCGGCCACCCGCGGCTCGAGGTCGTAAAAGCGGCCGTACAAGCGGCCGCAAAGGCCGACCTCCAGCACCTCGAAGCGATGACGGAGGCGGTGAAGGGACAGGACGTTGTCGTATCGGCCCTGGGCCCGCGCGGCAAGGACGACATCACGGTGTGCAGCGACGGCGCCCGCGCGATCATCACCGCGATGCGGGCCACCGACAGCCGCCGGTTGATAGTCGTCACGGCCAGCGGCCATATCGTCGACGAGGGCGACGGGCCGTTCACCCGGAGCATGGTCAAGCCCATGCTGCGGCGGTTTCTGCGGGACGGCTTCGCCGACTTCGCCCGTACCGACCAGGCCGTCAAGGCCAGCGGCCTGGACTGGACGATCATGCGGCCGCCCCGCCTCACCGACGGCCGCCGCCGCGCCTACCGCACCGCCACCGACCGCAATGTGCGCGGCGGCATCACCATCGCACGCGCCGACCTCGCCGACGCCATCCTCACCGCGGCGGCCGACCCGGCCACCGCCGGCCACACCATCGCCCTGGGGTACTGAGCGCGCGGCTCTCCGTCGCCTCTCAGGTGATGGCCGCGTCGCCGTGAGCCTCGAGCACCTTGCGCAGGCCCGTGGCGATCCGCTCGCACTCGTCGCAGTCGAGGGTGCCGAGGATCTTGGCGTAGTTGCGCAAATGCGCGGCCATCACAGTGTCGATGAGCCCCTGACCGCGCTCGGTCAGCCGGATGAGGACGGTGCGCCGGTCACCACCCTCGCGCACCCGCTCGACCAGCCCCTTTGCCTCCATGCGGTCAATGCGGTTGGTGATGGCTCCGGAGGTCACCATGGCGGCCTTGAGGAAGGCACCGGCGGTCAGGGCGTACGGCAGGCCCGAGCGGCGGAGTGTGGTGAGGACGTCGAACTCGCCCGGCTCCAGGCCATGTTCGGCGCAGAACGCCTTGAGCGACTTGTCGACGATGCTTTGCACCCGCTGTACGCGGCCGAGCACTTGGACCGGCCAGAGCTCATCCGCCAGCTCGGGGCGCTCCTTCACCCACTGCTCGACGATGAGGTCGATGACGTCGCTCATCGGCGCTCCCCTCGGCTTGGTCGATTTTCCTCAGCGTAGACCTTCTCAATGTTAAGACACTTGACGCCACCCAAGCAGGCTTGCTCTTATCTCAACGTTGAGAGAATCAACCTTGAGACACTTGAGGCAAATGAGACGGGGGAATCGTTGTCCACCACCGCAAGACCGGACCCACGCGGTGCCGCTGCCGGCACCACGAACACCGCTGCCACCGGCACGAGCACTGACCGAAACCGTCGAGTCCCCGTGCTCTGGCTGGCGTTGCTTGCCACGCCGGTCGCCGCCGGGGCCAACGCCCCGGTCCTGATCCTCGACGACATGGGCCGTTCGCTGGGCGTCGGCACGGCGACCGCCGCCTGGCTGGTCACCGCGTTCGCGTGGGCCATGACGGTGGGGATGCCGCTGATGGCGACGCTGCTACGGCGGCGCGGGGCGCGGGCGGCGCTACGGGCCGGGGCCGGTCTCGTGCTCGGCGGCACCGTGGTGCTCGTCGCGTCGCCGTGGCTGCCGCTGACCCTCGTCGGGCGCGCCGCGCAGACCGCGGGCGCGGCGGGGCTGATCGCGGTGGCCATGAGCCTGGCGGGCGACGCCCGGCGGATGGGTGTGATCAGCGCCGGGTTCGGCATGCTGGGCGCCTCCGGCCCCCTGCTCGGCGAGCGCATCACCGAGGCGGTGTCCTGGCGGGCGGCGCTGGCGGTGTCGATGCTGGCGCTGCTCGCCGTACCGGCCGTCGGGCGCCACATCGCCAAGGCGGCCGCGCCGGCCGAGGGTCCGCCCGCCGAGGGCTCGCCGGCTGAGGGCTCGCCCGCCGAGGCCCGCTTCGACACCCGGGGCGCGCTGCTGCTCGCGACCCTGGCCACCGGCCTCATCCTGCTGCCCACCTATCCGCTGCCCGCCATCGGCGTGGCGGTGTGCGCGGCCGTACTGCTCGCCCTGCACATCCGCCGCCGCCCGGACGGGTTCGTACCGACGGCGGTGCTGCGCGCCCCCGTCTTCCGTACGGCAGCGCTGCTCGCGCTCACGCTCTCCACGTCGTACTTCGTGCTGCTGTTCTCGGTGCCACGGCTGATCGCCCGACGGGCCGACTGGTCGGCGGGCGCGGTGGCCACGGGCCAACTGGTGGCCCTGCTCGCCGGTTCGGCCCTGGCCCTCGGCTTCGCGGCGATCTCCGCGCGGCTGGGGCGGGTCCGGGTGCGGGCGGTGCTGCTCACGGTCGGGGCCCTGGCCGCGACCACGGCGGCATGGGCCCACAGCGCACCCGCGCTCCTCGCGGCGGCGGGCGCGGCGGTCTTCTGCGCGACGGGCGCCAACGCCACCCAGTCCATGGACGCCGCCTCCGCCGTCCCACCCACCCAACGCCCCACCGCCATAGGCCTGTTCACCCTCGGCTACCAACTGGGCGGCGCACTCGGCCCGGCGCTGGCCACGCTGCTGGTCCTGGGCTGAGCGCCCGCGCCGCCCGTCACCCGCGGCCCGTCACCCGCGGCGCCGCTCGATCCGGTCCAGCAGCTCCAGGGACCCGGTCAGCCGGGGGTCGCCGATGTCGCGTTGGAGGGCGATGGTGCGGGTCAGTTCGGCCAGGGCGGCTGCGGGGTCGCCTTGGCGGTGGTGGGACTGGGCCAGGAGGTGGCTGGCGCGGGACATGGCCCAGACGTGGTGGCAGGCGGGGTCGGAGGCGGTGTGGAGGGCGGTGGTGGCGAGGGTGGTGGCGGTGTGGGGGTCGTCGGGGAGGGCCAGTTCGGCCTTTTCGAGGAGGAGGGCGAGGCGGTGGAGGCCGAAGCCGCACTGTTCGGCGGTGCGGAGGCCCTCGCGGAGTGCGGTGGTGGCGAGGGTGGGGTGGTGCTGGGCGCGGGCGAGGCGGGCGCGGGCCAGGTGGAGGAGGCAGAGGTGTTCCTGGGAGCCGGAGGTGACGATCCACTGGGTGGCTTTGTCCAGCAGGCTCTGGGCCATGACGAGGTCGCCGGAGTGGCAGGCGAGGGTGGCCTCGATCAGGTCGTAGCGAGCGACCTCGTCGTTCCAGTCGACGTCACGGGAGGCGTCGGCCAGCTCAGCGCGGGCGCGGGAGACGTAGGCGCGGGCCGGTTCAGGGAGGCCCGCCTCCAGCAGGCATTCGGCCGGGGAGAGCGGGAGGCCGAACCAGACGGGGGCGTCGGCCAGCTGGGCAATGGGCAGGGCGCCGGTGAGGGCGCGGGAGACGGCGAGGATGGGGTCGCGGCGGCTGCCGCGCAGAAGGTCGGCCACCTCGGCGAGGCGGCCTCTGAGGGTGCCGATCATGGCGAGCCACCAGCTGTCGTCCGGGTCGATACGGGCCAGGGCGGCGGGCAGGTCGCCGATCGCGCGGTAGCACCAGAGGAGGCCGCCGGGGTCGGGGCAGGTGGGGAACTCCTCCAGGACGCGGACGCAGCGGCTGTACTGGCCGATCTGCCAGGCGAGGTGCTGGTAGCCGCCCATGCGGAGCCGGTAGACCTCCTCGGCCTCGGCGACATGGCCGGCCGCGAGCGAGTGGTGGACCAGCTCTTCGAGGAGGTCCAGGGTCTCGGTGTGGTCGGGGGGCAGTACGCCGGGGCCGGTGACCAGGGCGCTGTAGTGGCGGCGTATGGCCTGGTGGACGGAGCGCGGGTCGGTGAAGGACCGGTAGAAGTGGTCGCGGACCGCGGGGTGGACGGTGAACAGGCCGGCGGATTCGTCCAGTACGAGGTGGAGTTGGCGGAGGTGGCGCAGGGCGGCGAGGACGTCGCGCAGGTCGAGGCCGTGCAGCGGGCCCGCGATCTGGGGGTTGGTGGCGCGGGTGAAGACGGAGTGCAGCTGCTCGGCGGACGCGCCGAAGCGGAAGATGCACAGCCGGGCGAGCAGGGCCGTCTCCCGCTCGCTGAGCGCCGTCTCGTACGCGTCGAGCACCCGCGCCAGCCGCCGCTCCTGCGGCTCCCCCGAGTCGGCGCGCGGCTCGGGCAGGGAGGCGGCGCCGGCCGGGTCGGCGCCGGCGTATTCGACGAGGTAGCCGCTGAGGTGGTCGAGGGTCAGGGCGTGGGCGCCGTACTCGTCGATCAGGGCGTGCAGCGCGTCGTCGCCGCCGCGTACACCGCGGTCGCGGATCAGGGACACCGCGTCCTCGCGGCACAGCTGGTCGATGTCCAGCCAGCCGTAGCCGCGGCCCTGCCAGGGCACCAACCGGGGCAGCGGGAGGCGGCTGGTGATCAGGCACTTCGTGGCGCCCAGGCCGTCGGCCAGGCGGTCGATGACCTGCGCGAGCAGCCGGTCGGTCAGATCGCCGAAGACGCCCTGGCGGTCGGTGGCCGGGCGCTGCACCCGCTCCAGGCCGTCCAGCACGAGCAGCCTGCGGCCGGGCCCGGTGAGGAGTTCGGTGAGCAGGTAGAAGGTGCCCATGGGGCTGCCGCGCGCGATCGCGCCACCGCTGAAGTAGGCGTAGGCGACCTCCAGGAACTCCTTGACGTCCTGGTTGAGGTAGAAGCTCCAGATGAACAGCTCGTCGGGCGGCGGATCCCCCGCTGTCCTCAGCCGGGCCAGGAACTCCCCCGCCAGCGCGGTCTTTCCCGCGCCGCCAAGCCCGAGCAGCGCCAGCACGCCCGGCTCGCCGTCCTGCCAGAAGCGGTTGAGTGCGGCCAGTTCGTCCGCGCGGCCGACGAAGCTGGGGGCGGGGGGCAGGGCGTGGATGATGCCTGCGGTCAGGGGGCGTTTCGGCGGCGCGGGCTCGGGGGCCACGCCGTGTGGGTCCCGTGAGTGCTGTGGGTGCTGTGAGTCCTGTGGGTCCTGGGACGGCGCGGCGAGCGCTTCGGTGTGCGCCGCGACGGCCTGCGCGTTGATCTCGGCGACCCGGGCGACGAGCGCGCCGAGCTCGTGCCGGTCGTGGCACCAGGCGACCAGCCTGCGGATGCACTCGCGGCGGCTCATGGCCGCCGCGAGCTCCCGGTACACCTCCGGGTAGTGGTCGAAGCACAGGTCCCGGATCTCGTCCTCGGACAGCGCCCGGTCGATCAGCGCCCGTACGACGCCCGCGTTGCGCACGGCGCCGTACGCGTCGCGCCGGGGGCCGCCGTACGGATCGCCGTACGCGTCACCGTGGGGGTCGCCCGTCATCGCGTCGCCGTGGGCGCGAGGCCCTTGCGACACAGCCGGAAGCCGATGTTGGGGGTCATATGCGCGCCCCAGCCGCCCTTCCGCCAGCTGCCCGCCTCACGGGACATCCGGAAGGACACCGTGACCGCCTCGGCGCAGTCCGCCCAGGAGCCGCCGCGCAGCACCCGCTCCTGGCCCCGGGCGGGCCCGGTCGGGTTGGTCCCCGGGCCGGTCCGGTAGTACGCCACGTCGTACCAGTCGGCCGTCCACTCCCACACCCCTCCGCTCATCCCGTACAGCCCATAGCCGTTGGGCGGCAGGCGCCGCATGGGCAGGATGGCGAACTGGTCGAAGCGGTCGAAGTCGCAGCGCTCGGGGGTCGGGGGCGCATCGCCCCACGGGTAGCGGTGGCCGGGCAGGCCGCCGCGCGCGGCCCGCTCCCACTCCGCCTCGGTCGGCAGGCCGTATCGGACCTCGTCGGTGGACAGCCGCTCGCACAACTCCTCGGCGTCCTGCCAGGACACGCTGACCATGGGTTTACGGTCGTACGCCCATGGGCGCCGGGGGTCGTCCCGGCGCGGCGTGCCGAACAGGGTCCGGGAGTCGACCCGCTCGCCGTCTCCGCTGACCCAGTCGTGGCGCGGCGCATGGGCGTGCCAGTCGGTGGCGCGGACGGTCGCGTCCTCGCAGTACTGGAGGCGGATCTTGTTCGCCTCGTGCAGATACCAGCTGGCGTCCACCGCCCCGCTCCGCTTCCGCTTCCGCTGCTCCCGGGGCATCCCGGTGGGCGCCGGCTCCCAGTCCATGAGGTCGCAGAAGGCCGCCCAGCTCACCGGGGTCTCGGACAGCCAGTAGTCGTCGAGCCGGACCGGGTGTACGGGGCGCTCGTCCGGGTCACCGTCGGCGGAGCCCATCGCGAAGGAGCCGGCCGGAACATAGCGGAAGAGGATGCCGTGCTCCTCCACCGCCATCCGGTCCAGCAGAGCGCCACGGGCCTCGGCGATCTCGGGGTCGGCCGGGGCGACCATGCGCGCGCGGTCGTACGCGGTGGCGGCGGTGCGCAGCTCGCCCTGGGCCTCCAGCTCGCGGGCGAGCCGCAGCAGTTCGGGGGCGCTGCCGGTGGCGGTGTGGTCGGTACGCAGCCACTCGTACGCGGGGCCCGCCCCGTACGCGGAGCCCGTCTCGTGTTCGGATCCCATGTCGTGTGCCGATCCCATCGCCTCGCCCTTACCCGCTTACCCGCACGATCCGTGGCAGCCGCCCCCGCGCGGGCGGGCCGATACGTCAAGGATGACGAGCGGATTGCGGACCGCCGCTCCCGAGCGCGCCTCCGCCTGGACCTGTTCGGCGATCCAGGGGTCGGGGGCGTTGACCGAGCCGGCCAGGACGAGGGAGCGTGCGCGGCAGCCGCCGGCGAAGGTGGCGGTCTGGCCGTGGCCGCTGGCCGGGTCGGTGTGCGGAAGGGCCCGTATCGCCTGGAAGCCGGCGCTGTGGTGCCAGATCTCGGCCAGGGAGGTCTCCCGTACGTTGGCGGCGACGAAATCCGGGCCGAGGAAACTGCACGGGTTGACGTCGCCGGACACTGAGATGGAACACACGAGGTTTCCGGCGCCGCAGCCGTAGTTCTGGTGGATGACGGACTGCGTCTCCTGCCGGGAATGCGGGCTGAACGGGTCGATGTGATGCAGATCGAGGGGGTCGTCGGGGCTTTGGCCGCCCAGCCGGGACAGGCCGTTCAACGCCTCGGTGTAATCCTCGAAACTCGGCATCAGCTCCTGATTCCGCTCGGCGACACCGACCGGATACAGCGGCCGGAACACCGCGGTGTCCGCGCCCACTTCATGCGCGAGTTCGGCGCAGGCGTCGATCTCGTCGAGATTGGTCCGCATGATGGTGAACGCCAGGGTGAAACGGGCGTGTTTACGGAGAACGGCGAGGCGGTCGAGCACCTTGGCGAAGGTGCCGGGTCCACGCACCCGGTCGTTGGTCTCGGCGGTCGCGCCTTCCAGGCTGACATTCAGCCAGACCAGTTCACGCTTTCCGAATTCCTTGGCGATGTCCTCGGTGATGAGCAGGCCATTGGTGGTGATACACGGGGCCAGGCCATGGGCCAGAGCCATGTCAATGATCTGGAAAATATCCTTCCGCAGCAGCGGTTCACCGCCGGTGAGCCCGAGCCGGAAGGCGCCGAGCCGCGCCATTTCGGCGAAGAGCCGGTCGATCTCCTCCAGGTTCAGCCGCTTCTCGCGGCGCGGGAGGTCGCCGGCGAAACAGTGGGTGCAGCCCAGGTTGCAGGAGGCGATGACCTCCAGATGGACCGCCAGCGGGCCGGTGAGATGGTCCGGCGGCACGTCCAGGTCATCGTGGACGGCACCGGCGAACCGGCCGTCGACGGTGAAGAACCCCAGGTCGTAGAAGTGCTCGAAGAACCGCTGGATCCGGCCGCGCCGGTCCGCGTCGTCCGTCTCCGCGAGCAGGCGGTCGACGGGGTGCGCGCGCAGCCGCCTCAGGACGTCCGTGGCCTCGGCGTCGAAGGGCAGATATCGCGACGTACGGCGGTCGAAGACCAGGCTGCCGAAGAATTGCGGGATGAGCACCAGCGGGGCCCGTTCCGGCATCGTTAACCTCCGTGAGTTGTCAGGCCGCGCCCGGATCGGAAACGTTGAAGACCTTACGGACCCAGACCCGGCCAGCACCGGTGCCGCCACCAACACCGCCAGCGCCAGCGCCACCGGGAATCCCCAGGCCGGCCGCGCCGAATTCCCTCAGCTTTCGCACCCGATAAGGCTCGGCATTCCGCTCCGGATCCTCCGGCGGCCGCCGCTCGGACCGCTCCACCATGGGCCGCCAGCCATCGTCGTCGAAACCGGGGCGTGTCCAGGCGTCGTCCTCCGGCTCGTCGAGGCAGTATTTCCAACTGCCGTCCGCCGCCGAGAGCACGGACGTCTGCTCGCCCCTGTCAGAGGCCGTGGTCCGCACATGGATGTCGTCATCCTGCTTGTAGAGCCCGGCGAACATCAGCGTGGTGTACGCGGGGTCGTACGCGGCTATCTCGAACCCGAGGACGTGCGTACCGAAAGGGACCAATGGGCGGGACGAGGAGGGCGCCGTGCCGTCGAGATACATCTCGCCCGGGCCGTCCGTCTCCAGCCACATGGTGAAGGGAACTCCGGCCCGCGGATTGCGCCACCGCAGCACCACGCCGCCGCATCCGGCAGGCACCTCGCAGTGTCCGTGTTCCTCGAGGATGAAATGCGGTGATGTCTTGGCGTACCGCGACAGGGAATTGAGTTTCAGCTCACGCTCGTCCATGCTCACCTCTCGTCTCGGTTTTCCAGGCGGTCGGTGAACTCGCGGTGCCTGACGGGGTTGACCTCGCCGACCCGTCGTACGAGGTCCGGTAGCCGATCACGCCGCGCACAGTACTCGATCAGCCGTAGCGTCTTTTGCGATTTGCTCATGCCCTGGGCGAACTCGCCGTACACCGAAGGAAAATGGTCGAGGCAGAGTGCATTGAGTTCATCGTCGTCCAGGGCGTCCATGACCAGTCGGCGTACGTCACCAGGTTGACAGGAGAGCGGTGCGGGGGCCGGAGATGCGGCGTCGGTCGGGGTGGCGGCGAGCCGGGCGACGATCCCGTACGCCGCGCTGTTGGGGTCCTCGGCGATCAGGCCGACCAGGCGCCGCAGCCTCCCCTGGTCCGCCGCCCGGCGCAGGACCTGCGGCCACACCTCCGCCATGGGCGCCGTCCACGCGAACTCGGCGGCGCGCATCCCCGCCGCGAGCACGAAGGCCCGTACCTCGGCCCCCTGGTCGTACGCGGTGAGGAGCGCGGCGAGCAGTTCCCGTGCCTGCGGGTCGTCGGCGACGAAAGGGACGTTGTCCAGCACGCTCATATCGCCTACAGCACCCCCGCCGAGGCAAGCCCCTCCGCCACCCGGGATATCCGGCGTCCCTGATTACGGAATTCCCGCTTTCCGAACTCCTCGACGGCCACCCACCGATGGTGCAGCCCGACCAATTGCCACCGCTCATTGAACACGGGCGAACCGGAGGAACCGGCCTCCGTATCCGTCCAATACTGGATCACATCGTCATCGACATGGCGGACGATGTTGTGGTGCATCCCTATCTTCTTCACCCCGCCGTTCGGATGCTGAATGATGGAGACCCGCTCGCCGACCGAGACCGGTTCGGCGTCCGCCAATTCGACAACGGGAATATCGTCCGGCAGCGGCCCGTCCGCCCGGATCACGGCCCAGTCGTGCGCCGGGTCGCCGGTGATCGTCTCGGGGCGGCAGCGCACCACCGTATGGGCGCGGTGCCGGGCGGCGGTGTCGAGCTCGTAGTGCAGCCAGGCCTCGACGCGCGTCGCGGGACCGGGAGCAGACACAGGACCGTTGTCGTAGAGGACATGGTGGTTGGTCAGCAGCAGGTCCTCGCCGATCCGGAACGCGGTCCCGTAGGCCCGCCCGCCGCTCTCCAGCGTCACCAGCAGCCGCACCACGGCCGGGGCGAGCTCGACCCCGCGCCGCATGAACGCCACATCGAGCAGGGTCGGCTGGTCGAAGATCTGCCGCTCCCATGCGTCGTCGCGGGTGTCGAACCCTTTCCACACGACCCCCGTATCGATCGCCGCCGGGGCCTCCACCACCGGCTCCGCCGCCATCAGCTCACCCAGCCGCAGCGCCACCGCCTCATCGTTTTCCGCCACCTGTTCGAGCAGCGCGCGGAGTCGATTCTGGTTACGGGCCTTGGTGATCAGGTCGTGCCAGACGGAATGCATCGGCCGATCCCATGCGACCGTCGCCGGTTTCACCCCCGCCCGCACCGCGAACTCGACGACCGGCCCTTCCCGGAAATGGATACCGGCGAGGAAGTCATGGAGTTCACGCGACTCCGGCCTGCTCCAGTCGAAGGGCAGTGTGTCGAGAAAGTGCGGCACGGCTCCCAGCATAAGGGAGACGTACGACACGCCCCGGGCCGGAACCGTAACGGATCAGTGGCTCAGTGAGTGACCGACACGGTCACGTCGAGGGTTCCTTTGTTGTCTTCCAGGCAATCGTCGTTGATCCGCAGCTCCAATGCCCCACGGGTCGCGGCTGCCCCGACGGCCGCCCGGAAGCTCCACTCGGGCGCCACGCTGTGGGCCGGCCCGGGCTTTGCGTCTCCCCAGAAGCGCCCCAGCAGCGTTCCGAACCTCGCTCCGGAGTTCACCTTGCAGCTTTTGGCGAAGTCCAAGGACTGGTCGTCGGCCGCGGAAAGGCCGCGCGCGCCGACGTAGGGCAGTTCTCGTTCGCGGTGGTCCACCGTCCAGGTGCCCCTGGTGTAGCGCACGGTCACCCTGTCGCCCTTCCGGATAGGCGTCGTCACCGCCGCCAGCTGCCAGCCCGTGGTCGCCCGCACCGTCACCTTGGTCTTCGTGGTGGTCGGGCCGTCGTCCCGCCCGAACGGGGGCGTACCGGTGACGAACAGACCGGCGACGAGCCCGCCCGTGAGCACAACGGCCCCGGCCGCCACCGCCCACCACGTTCGCTTCCGGCCCCGTCGGCGATCGTCATCGCGGCCGTCATCACGGGTGGTGGGCAGAGGGCTGGCGCTGATGGCGGTCGGCTCCCAACCGCCCGCCCACTGCGCCGGACCGCCCGCATGCGTCCGGGTCTCCGCGTCCGCGATGAGGTTCGACGTCCGTACGGCCTCAGGCGCCGCGGGCGACGGGAGCGGCGCCGCGTACGGGGGCGCCCCCGGCAACGGGCCGGGGTCCACGGCGCCGTCCGCGGCGCCGTCCGCGACCCGCCGCAGGGCGTCCCGCACCGCGGCCGCGGTCGGGCGCTGCTCGGGGGCCTTGCGCAGCAGGGCCTCCAGCACCGGCCGCAGCGGACCGACCCGCTCCGGGATCATCGGCTCCCCGAACGCCACGGCGTGGAGCGTGGCGACGCGCGAAGTACGCCCGAAGGGCGACTCCCCCGAGCTGATGACGCACAAGGTCGCGCCCAGCGACCACAGGTCGGACGCGGGCCCGACCGCGTCCCCGTTCAGCCGCTCCGGCGCCATGAAGTCGGCGGATCCGACGAGTTCACCGGTGGTCGTCAGGAACTCGCCGTCGTCCAGGATCGCGATGCCGAAGTCGGTGAGCACCGCGCTGCCGTCCCGGCGCAGCAGCACATTGGCGGGTTTGACGTCGCGGTGCAGCGCTCCGGCGGCATGGACAGCCTCCAGGGCGCCGAGCATCTGCAGCCCGAGGACGGCGGCCCGCCGCGGCGGCAGCGGCCCGTGGTCCGCGAGCAGGCGGACGAGCGAAGGGCCGTCGATGAGTTCCATCACGATCCATAACCGGTCCTCGTGCTCGACCAGGTCATGCACCCCCACCACATGGGGGTGGGGCACCCGGGCGACCGTACGGGCCTCCCGGACCGCGCGCCGCAGCAGCCGTCTGTGCTCTTCGCCGCCGTCGGTGAAAATGTGCAGTTCCTTGACGGCGACCTCGCGCTCCAGCACCCTGTCACGCGCGCGCCAGACCGTCCCCATACCGCCCCTGCCGAGCCGGTCCAGGAGCAGATACCGGCCGGCGATCAGCCGTCCGGCGCCGCGCTCGCCGTGCGTCGCGATCTCACCGTCCCCCGCGCCGTCCCCCGGCCCCATGCGATCTCCTACCCCTGTGGCGGTGGTGCGCCTCGTGCGGCCGTCCAACGCGCCCGGGCGGTGTGCCGAGCATAGTCCGGCACCCAACTTCCGGCCCAAGTCCCGATTTGATCTCATACGACGTGGACGCCCACACCTGGCCCGGTCGGGCCACTAGCGTTCGCGGCAGTATTCGCCCGGACATACAGCCGGAAGACGGACAGCCGGAAGGAGCCATGGAATCGTGGCGGACGAGGACAAGGTGACCGCACGGCTCAGCCCCGTCCCCGAGACCCTGTTGTGGAACCTCTACCACCGGGCGTACGAGGCCCGGCAGCCACGGACGGTGCTCCACGACCCCAAGGCCATCGAGCTCGTCGACCGCCTCGACTTCCCCTTCGAGAAGACCTTCGGCCCGCCCCATCCACTGTTCGCCCAGGGCCAGGCGCTGCGCGTACGGTCCTTCGACGCCGCCGTACAGTCCTTCCTCGACGATCACCCGACCGGTACGGTCGTCAACCTCGCCGAGGGCCTGGAGACCCAGTTCTGGCGGATCGACAACGGCCGGGCGCACTGGCTGGGCGTCGAGCTCCCGGAGACCGCCGAACTGCGCCGCGCCCTGCTGCCGGACACCGAGCGGCGGCGCACCCTGGCCCAGTCCGTGCTCGACCTGTCCTGGATGGACGAGGTCGACACCGAGGGCGGTGTGCTGCTCACCGCCCAGGGGCTGCTGATGTATCTGCGCCCGCCCCAGGTGCGGGAGCTGATCGCGGCGTGCGCCGAGCGGTTCCGGGGCGGGGCGCTGGTCTTCGACGCCGTGCCCCGCTGGTTCAGCGCCGGCACCCGGCGCGGCGAGAAGCGCCCCGCGTCGGGCTACCGCATGCCCGAGATGCCGTGGGGCCTGAACGCCGGTGAGCTGGCGAAGGTGCGTACGGCCCACCCGGGCGTCGTCGACGTGCGCGAGCTGCATCTGCCGCGCGGCCGGGGCCCGTACTTCGGGGCGCTGACGCCGGTGCTGTACCGGTTGCCCGCCCTGCGGAACATGCGGCCGACGATGACCGCCATCGCGCGATTCGCCTGACGGGCGCGCGTACGTTCAGGCGTCCGGGGCGGGGTCGCTGTTCGACGGCCCCGCCCAAGGCGCCCCGCCCGGTCACTCCGGTCACTCCGGTCACTCCGGCGGGACGCTGTACCGTTCCAGGGCCGCTTTGGACGTCGAGGTGTCCATGAGCCTCAGCTCCCACGGTCCGGTGTTGACGTCGAAGTCCTTGCCGAACCCGACCCACTTGCCCGCCATGCGCCGAACCCGCCCGGCGGAGCGCCTTGGCCAGGTCGTCCTGGCTCATCCGCAGGCCGATGCGCACGGCCCGCAGCGCGTCGTTCGGTACGTGCACCTGAGTCGTCATGACACCCAAAGCTGGCCCCAACCGGCACCTAATGACGCCTAAATGACGCCTATTGAGGGACACCCGAACAACGCCCTCTCTGTCGTCGCGCAGCGACTCATTGCCTCCCCTGCAAAGCTCCGTATGGCCGCCGTGCCAGTGCTTACGCTGCGCACCAAAGACAGTGCGATCCAGCACGCAGCCCTGACCAGGCAGAATGGACAGGTGCCCACACCCGTCGACCCCGTCGTCGCACTCGCGCCCCGGCTGCCGTCCCCGCTCCAGCGGGTGCACGACGAGCGGCTGGCCGGGCGGGGCGTGGAGCTGTGGCTGAAGCGGGACGATCTCGTGCACCCCGCGGTGCCCGGCAACAAGTGGCGGAAGCTGGCCCTCAATCTCACGGCCGCCCTCGACCAGGGGCACTCGCGGCTGCTGACCTTCGGTGGCGCGTACTCCAACCACATCCGCGCCGTGGCCGCCGCCGGGGCAGCGGCGGGGCTGGGGACGGTGGGGGTCATACGGGGCGATGAGCTGGCCCGGGCGGAGCGCAACTGGTCCTTGGCGCGGGCCGAGGGGTACGGGATGGAGCTGGCGTTCTGGGACCGGGCGCGGTTCCGGGAGACGCTGCGCGGGCTGGCGGAGCCGGAGACGGTCCGGGGTCTTGAGGAGCGGTGGGGCCGGTGTTACGTGCTGCCGGAGGGCGGTACGAACGTGGCGGCCGCGCGCGGGGCCACGGAGATCGTCTCGGAGCTCGTCGCGGACCTGCCCGGACTGGGGCCGGGCCTGGGGACCGGCCTGGGGCCGGGCGATGTGGTGTGCTGCGCCGTGGGCACCGGGGGCACGCTGGCCGGGATCGCCGCCGCGCTCCCCGAGGGTGCCCGGGCGCTGGGGGTCGCGGTGGTCAAGGGCGCCCGGTATCTGGACGGCGAGGTGGCGAGCCTGCACGAGCGGGGGTGGGGGCGCACCTTCGAGAACTGGCGGATCGACCACGACCACCACGGCGGCGGCTACGGCCGCGTCCCCGCCGAGCTGGCGGCCTTCGCCGAGGACTTCGAGGCGCGGCACGGCCTGGCCGTGGAGCGCCGCTACGTCGCCAAGATGCTGCGGTGCGTATACGGCCTGGCGGGTGGTGAGCGGCTGCCGCCGGGGAGCCGGGTCACGGCCGTGATCACGGGGCCGGCGGACCCCGTCCAGTGAGTTTGCGGTGAGTTTGGGACAGCGACACGCCGTCGCGTCGGCGCCGGGACCCAGCGGCCGTGCTGGTAGCGCTCGATGCCGAACTCGTGCCAGGAGCGGTAGTCGAGGGCCACCGTCAGGTTCTCGAG
>NZ_JBSFMM010000066.1:0-50286 GCF_053599555.1 Streptomyces sp. NPDC000941 | reverse complement strand
GAAACCGCCCCTGACCACTCCACAGCCCGCTACACTCCAGCCGCCCGGTGAAACCCGCAGGACAGACTGCGAAATCCTGCTGGAGTACTAGGCTCGCGGTATGACTGATTTCCTTCAGGTGGCGACGGCGACGGAGACCCGTGAGAAAGCCGAGAAGCTGGCGGGGTCGGTGGTGACGGCTCGGCTCGCGGCCGGTGCGCAGATCGTCGGGCCGGTGGTCTCCGTCTTCTGGCATCAGGGCGAGTTCGGTACGGGGGAAGAGTGGCAGCTCTTGTTCAAGACCCGTGCTGACCGTTACGCCGATCTTGAAGCGCACCTCTTGGAGCATCACCCATGGGAGAACCCTGAGGTGTCGGCTGTGCCGATCGTCGCGGGTTCGGATGCCTACCTGCGATGGGTGGAGCGGACCACTGATCCGGCCCCTGCGAGCTGACCCCTCTCAGGCCCTGGCCTTCTCCAGGACTTCGGCCACGGTCGGAAGCTCGCGATGGGCGCTGAGCTGTTGGAGGATCGGGGTGAGGCGCTGGCGTGGGCGGACGGAGGCCACTCCGGCGGAGAGTTCCAGGGCGCGGCCGGTGATGGCCGCGGCCTGCTCGATCTCCCCGGCGGCCAGGTAGGAGTCGGCGAGCCACGACAGGTAGAGGCTCTTGTCGCGGGCGTGGGTGTCGTCGTAGTGGGAGAGGAAGTCCTCCAGCACGGGAACGGCGCGAAGCGGGCGACACAGCTCGGTCCAGCACCGCCCCGCCATGATGTGCAGCCCGTTTCCGTCCCATGCTGCCCAGTCGGGTTGCGGAATGCCGTCGTCCTCCCTGAGCGCGGATTCAGCGGCATCGAGGGCACGTTCGGTCTCGTCCGCGTCACCAGCGGCGGCATACGCCCAGGCGAGGCGCCCGTAGAGCAGCGCGCGTACGCCTGCCGGAGCGCCGGGGCCTGCTGTGCTACAGGACTCAACCGCGATATCTATCCCGGCACTGCGGTCCGCGTTGATCTTCTGGTAGGCGAGGAACGCGAGGGCGTTTCCGGCGAGGGCGGTGTCTTTCGCTTCGGTGGCGGCCCGGTGGCTGGCCTCGTAGAGGCTGCTGGCGTCGGTGTGCTTGCCGGCGTCGAATGCGGCCCATCCTGCTTGCTGGGCCTGCTCGGAGAGGACGGACAGGAGCGCGCGGCCTGTCTCCTCCGTGTAGCTGCCCTCTCGAAGCATTGTCTTGGTCGCGTGGTACTCGCCGAGGTAGACGCGATAGGTGTCACCTCCGCCCAGGATGTCATCGAGTCGCCGCAGCCGTGCCGTGCGCTGTCGCAACTGTTCGGGCACGTCTCGGCCGATCTGTCGGCTCGCCTTGATCTGGGTCAGCTCGGGTAGGCCGAGGACCAGACCCGCCCCGACCGAGGCTCGGAAGAATTCCCTGCGCAGCACTGTTTCGCTTCCCTCTCGGGTTGTGGATGTGATGCGTGCTGAGGCGGTCGGGGCGTGACCGGGTGCGACTGCCGTTTCCCAGTCGCGGGGTGCGAGGCCGAGTAGATGGCCGGGGATGCGTAGTGCGTCGGCGATCGTCGCGATCTTGTCGAACGACGTGATGCGGCCCTGGCCACGTGCCAGGGTGCCGACTCGTTCGGGCTTGATGTCACACTCGGCGGCGATCTTCGAGTAGCTGATCTTGGCTAAGTCTCGGGCAAGGGAGAAGACGGCGCCGAAGTCGTGGGCCACGATCGCGGCGCGCATCTCTGCGTGGTTGAGAAGTTCTCGCGGTAGTGCTGTGGGCGGTTGGTAAGCGGTCATCGTGTGCCCCGTTGCGCCTGCTGGTGACAGTGTGTCGCAAAGTGCTGACTGTCAGCCTACCCATCATGGGGATAGCCACGGGCGGGAAGTCAGCACGGTCATTCCGCAGGACAGTTGGCAGACGCAAGAGACCCCCGCGACGTGGCTGCGTCCGGGGGCGTGGTCAACGCTGCAAAGGAGCGTCAACAATGCGGAAGACTACCGCCCGATTTGCGGAATGGCTGTTACAGCTGCTGCTGCCTTCTCCAGGATGGCATCGGGCCGTTGGAATCCGGCCAGACGTCCGGCGCCTGGATACGCCGACAGTTCGTCTGTCGCGTGTCCCCCTGGCTCACGTATGGCTGCCGCGTGGCGCGGACGTCCCGGGTACGGGGCTTGTCCGGCCGCATGTGGTCGCGCATGAGCGCCAGCGGCGGGGTGGTGCCGCCGGACATCGGGCAAAGGCGGTGGCGACATGAGTACGCGGCCTCGTCTGCTGCCGTGGCCGGACTCGGCCGGGAAGCGCTGCTATCTCGTGACGGACGACGGCAACAGTCGTCTGTCGAGGCTCGCCGATGAGATGGAGGCCGCGCAGCTGACAGCGGGCGTCGAACTCCTCGGCCACGCGGGCGAGATGCTGCGCGCTCACAAGGTGAGCGAGGGAGAGTTGAGGTTCCTCGTCAAGTCCCTGCGCGAGGCGCTGACCGACGCGCTTCGGGTCGCCGAGAGTCGGGGTGGGCGGCTGCCTGCCTGTGCCGACGGCGAGCCGTACGAGGGCCCGGACGGCGCTCCGGAGTCTGAGTGGGGAGCGGGCGAATGAGCCGAGCCCGATCAGGTGCGTCAGAGGGTTGGGATGTCGGGCCTGTTCCAGGCCGTGGTCTGCACCGTGAGCGGAATGGACACCTGGCGCTGCCGCTTCAGGTCGTCCGCTCCGGGCAGCACGTCGCACTTGCCTCGCTGCTGCTGACGGTGGCCGAGGCGGAGCAACTGCACGCGGCCCTGTGCTACGCGTTGGGCGCTGAGCCTGCGCCTGCTGACGCGCCGGAGTGCCGAGAGCCGATCCACTACCCAGGCGGCCGACAGCGGTACTGAGGTCTGCCCCAGCCGGGCGAGCCGCACTCGCGACAACCACATATACGACGCCGGACCACCCCCGAGCCTGCAAGCAACTGGGGTGGTCCGGCTGGGTGCGCGGGGCGGACTACCTAGCGGGCCGGTGGGAAGCGACGGCGGTAGTCGGGGAACTGGATGGCGCGCTGCGGCTGGTCGGCATGGACATGGATGGGTGCGGTTGCGCGCGGGGACGGCAACAGACGGCTCGGGGGTCGTGCGCTTCGAACTGACGGCGGCGGTGGCGCGGGGGGTGGCTGCACTGGCGCGGGAACGAGTGCGTTCAGGTCGCATGTCTCTGGACGCGGGTGGGGTGCGGGACTCCAAGGCTCCCGGTGGTCCGGCACTTTCCTTCGCCGTTGATGCCTGGGCTGCTTTCGTGGGAGGCGTCAGGGAAGGCAAGTTCGGAGATGGCACAGGGCGCGGCGTCCGGTGAGGCGTTGCGCCCGCGCTCGGCCCTGCAGGGTGGGCATAGTGTCGCGCTCGTGGGGATCGTGGGCGTTGGAGGGCTTGGTGGAGGGGGATGAGGATGGAGTCCGGGCGGTAGGTGTCGGACCAGGTGAAACGGAGCAGGGTGAGGCTGGGTGCGAGGGTGGCCAGCAGGCGGCTGGCGATGGTATCCGCGCGGTCGGGGGTGCGGCTGTGGTTGACCCTTCCCAGGGTTAGCCGGCGACGGCCAGGACGTAGCCGACGCCGCGTGCTTCGGGTGCGGCATGGGGCTGCGGATCCTGGCCGGAGTTCGCGACTCGCCGTCCTCGTCACCGGCGGGCGCCATCTCCACACCCGCGTCGTTCCTGTTTGCTTCGAACACCTGCTGACCGTTGCGGTAGTGGAGCGCGATCGGCTTGCCCGCGATCCGTACAGGGTGCGGCTCTTTCGGCGGTCAGCTGACCGGCCCGGTGGTGTCGTGGATGTTGACTGCCTCCCCGTCGCGTAGACATCGGTGCGGCAGCCCGCTCTCGGCGAGATGAGCCGCGGCTCGCTCCGCGTCTTCCGTTTCGGGGTGTTCGGATCGCCAGTGGGGAACGATCCGGTAGGGCACCAGGAGGAGGCACTCCGGTGCGGTGGCCGGTGGATACTCTTCGGGCAGGACGGTTGGGTCATCCATGAGGTCGATGCCCTTGAGGTCCGGTCCGGCGACGCAAGCTCCCGCTGAGTAGCCGCCGTAGGTGAACTCGGCACGATGCTGCTGCTCATGGAGGGCATCGCGGAATCCGGTCTGGGTCATGGCGCGGGCCAGGACGAACGCGTTGCCGCCCAGAGACCAGACGAGGTCGAGGTCGGCCAGGCGCTTGGGGAGTTCCTTGGGGGCGGAGAAGTAGTCGCGGAGGTCGAGTTCTTCGCAGGTGTAGCCGAAGGTCTCAAGAGTGCGCCTCTCACGGGCATAATCGCGAGCGCGTGAGAGGCCGTACCCGTCGAGCGCGTTCAGGACGATGCCCGCTCTGCCGGTGCGAAGGGTGCTGGGCAGCGCCGACGGACGGCTGTCGGGGGTCAGAAACCAGGAGCTCAGCAGTAGCCTCATTAGTACCTCTCGGTCAATGGATCACGCCTTGGTGATTGCTCATGCTGCCGTGAATGATGCCTCGCTGCTGCTCGCCGCCCGCGACTGCCGACTCAAGGCCGACGGTAGCCGCACACGCTTTTCGTGATCCGGACCCGATCAAAGCGCCGCACCTCGGTTGGGCCGCGGCAGTAGGTTGTTCCGATGGCCGATTCTCTGCCGCCCGGCGGCACCGTCCTTGATGGGGACGAACTGCATGCCCGGTGGGCGGACGCCTGGGATCCGGAACAGGTCGCGGAGCGGTTGGGCGGGATCAGCGCGCCCTGGTGCATCGTGGCCGGGTGGGCGCTGGATTTGTTTCGCGGAGGACAGTCGCGGCCACACGGCGATCTGGAGATCGCAGTGCCCGCGGCGGGGTTCGCGGAGGTTCGGGAACGCTTCCCCGAGTACATGTTTGACGCGGTGGGCTCGGGGCGGATCTGGGCAGGGGCAGGAGCTGAGGTGCTTGCGGCCACGCACCAGACCTGGCTGCGGGATCCGGCGAGCGGTCAGTTCCTCTTCGACGTTTTCCGCGAGCCGCACGAGGGCGGGATGTGGATCTGTCGGCGGGACGAGAGCCTGCGGCTGCCGTACGACACGATCATCGAACGGACGGCTGACGGCATCCCGTACTTGGTGCCAGAGGTGGTGCTGTTGTTCAAGGCGAAGTCGGTACGTCCCAAGGATCACGCCGACTTCGACGGGGTCCTGCCGCTGCTGAGCCAGGCGCGGCGCGATGCCCTCGGCGGGTGGCTGAAGCGCGCCTATCCCGGACATCCATGGCTGGCGAAACTGGCGAAGCAGTGACGCGAGTCGGCTGTACGACGTGCCGCATCCGCTGCGGCGTTGGGCCCACGCCGAGGCGTTGCAGGGTGGGCCTGGCGTCGCGTTCGTGGGGATCATGGGCGTTGGAGGGCTTGGCGGAGGGGGATGAGGATGTCGTCCGGGCGGTAGGTGTCGGCCCAGGTGAAGCGGAGCAGGGTCAGGCCTGGGACGAGGGTGGCCAGACGGTTCTGGCGGAAGCGGTCTTGGTAGAGGGCCTGGGGTGTGTCGTGGGGGCCATGGCCGTCGGCTTCGATGCCGACCCGCTGGGCCGGCCAGCCCAGGTCGATACGGAGGATACGGCCTCGCTCGGGGTCCGGGATGGGCCACTGGGGGAGGGGCGGGGGCAGGCCGCCGTCCAGGCAGATCAGCCGGATTCGGGTTTCCAGGGGGGATTCGGCCCGGGCGTCGGCCAAGGGGATCCAGGCGCGGGCCCGGCGTGCGCCGGGGCGGCCGGACAGGTGGGCCGGGAGGATGAGGTGGTCGGCAGATGTGAGTACGTTTTGGTGGAGGGCGGAGTCCAGCGTGCTGACGGCCTGGGCGCGGGGGAGCTGGAGGAGGAGGTCGGCGCAGGTGCGGGCGGGGGTGGTCAAGGGGATGCCGCGCAGCGTTGTGTGGGCATGGTCGGGTGCGAGGGTTCTGTGGATATGGACGCCTTGGCGGTTGCGGATGGTGTCGTGCGGGGTGGCCAGGTGCAGAGTGCCGTCGTCCGGCGGGAGGCCCTGGATGCCCAGCAGCCGGGCGGCCGTGGGGCCCGCCGCCATGGCCTGCGAGCCGCAGGTGAGGAGGAGGCCCCGGACCCGGGCCCGCAGCGATGGCCCCCGGGCGTCCCGCCCGAGCCAGTAGCTGCCCCGGGTCAGCGGTACCCACTGGCCTGCCCGGATCATGCGGCGGACGTCCGCCCGTTCGGCGCCGACCGTGCGGAGTTGTGCGGCGGTTACCACCCAGTCCTGCCTGGCGGCCAAGGCACGTACATTCCTAAGGACTTCGTCGCTGATCGTCATGCCGCACTATGGCGTGAAGTTCCCGATCGCGTGTGGGCCTGTGGATAACCAGCCAAGTCCTGACCCGTCGCCGCAATAGTCACCCGTTCGGGTGTCTGTTAGAGCGTTCCTGTGCTCGACAGGCGGGCAGTACATCAGGGTACCGGGATCAGCCGGGGCCAGCGAGGTCCGGGTGCTGTTGCCAAGTGGCTGGATCACCCGGCGCGACGGCAGGAGGAGGTAGAGCAACGACCGGGTTCCACGCTTGGGGCGACGTCAAGCGCGAGGTCTTCGACGCGGAAGACCTCGATGCGATCGATGCCGGGGCTCAGCGCATGGTGGCCGAGGCGCGCGCGCACCGGCTGGCCGAGATGCGAAGGCAGCTTGGCCTTACACAGAGAGAGGTCGCTGCCCGCATGCATGTGCGGCAGGAGCGCGTGTCCGCGATCGAACGCGGAAGCGCGACGGCTGCGGAGGTTGGAACGATTGCCGCCTACATCGCGGCCCTGGGGGGCCAGGTGGAGATCGTCGCGAACTTCAATGGCACCCGGGTCGTCGTCGCATGAGGCATACACGGGTGCTTGGCAAGCGCTTGGGTTGGCCGCGTGGGAGGTGCAGCCGTTCTTACGAGCGAGGTCTACCTGGTTTGCTGGGCGGGGCTGAGGAAGTAACTGCCTCAGCTGAGCAGCGACATGTACGGGCCGAACTCCGACGCCAGGGTCAGGCGGCCCAGCTTTTGGTACTCCCGCTGTACGGCGTGGATCAGGTCGGACATGGTCACGGGATGCCCTGACTCGGCGGCGAAGTAGGCGGCGGTGACCGCGACCGAGCGGATGTTGCCGCCGGCGAGTTCGAAGGAATCGGCGCAGAAGCCGAGGTCCAGGTCGGCGGCGCGGGGGAGGGCGGGGCCCAGGGAGCGGTCCCAGAGGGTGCGGCGCTGGGGGGCGTCCGGGAGGGGGAAGTCGATGACGAGGTCGAGGCGGCGGGTGAAGGCGTCGTCGAGGTTGGCGCGGAGGTTGGTGGCGAGGATGGCCAGGCCGTCGAAGGTTTCCATGCGCTGGAGGAGGTACGCGCTCTCGACGTTGGCGTAGCGGTCGTGGGCGTCCTTGACCTCGGAGCGCTTGCCGAAGATCGCGTCGGCTTCGTCGAAGAGCAGGACGCCGTTGATTCCGGCCGCTTCGGAGAAGATGCGCTCCAGGTTTTTCTCCGTTTCGCCTACGTATTTGTCGATGACGGTCGCCAGATCGACCGTGTAGAGGTCCAGACCCAGGTCGGCGGCGATGACTTCGGCGGACATCGTCTTGCCGGTGCCCGAGTCGCCCGCGAAGAGGGCGGTGACGCCCCGGCCCCTGCCTCCGCCCGGCCGCATGCTCCATTCGACCAGCACCTGGTCGCGGTGGCGGGCTCGGGCGGTGAGTTCGCGGAGTTGGGCGAGGGCGTCCGGTGGGAGGACGAGGTCGGGCCAGGCCACCGCGGGTTCGATACGGCGGGCCAGGCGGTCGAGGCCCGCGGCGTTCTGGGCGCGCGCTCCGGCGCGGACGTGGTCCGGGCACAGGGTGCCGCCGTCCAGCATCGCGGACTGGGCCGCGCCCTGGGCGGCCCGGGTGATCTGGTCCGGGGTGAGGAGGAAGGGGGACAGGAGGTGGGTGATGTTCAGGTTTGGGGGGATTTCCTTCAGCTGCTGCTCTTGATCGGGTGTCCGCTCACCCGGTGGCTGGGCTCGGTTTACTGTTCGGTCCCTGGTCCGTTCGCCCTCGTACGCCGCCGACCACAGCGCCGCCCGCGCCGTCGGTTCCACCCGTGGGGCATGGAGCAGCAGGGGCGGGTGGGTTGACCAAGCCGCGTCCCAGGGGGCGCGGCCGACCAGGACGACGGGGAGGGGGACATCCGACACCGCGCGGATGACCTCGGGTTTGTCCTGGGTGAGGGCGTCTATGGGGGTGCACACCAGGCCTGAGGCCGTTAGCTGAGCTTCCCTGGCTAGGACTCTTACCGCCTCTGCTGGGTGCGGGTCATGGGCGAGCGCTTCCAAGTTCACGGTCAGGACGCCATGGCCCGCCCCCGTGAGGGCAGCAGATGCCAGGGCAGTACCTGCGCCGCCCTGGTCCTCGCGCAGGTATGCCAGGCGGACGCCGGAGGCGAGTGAGCGTGCGAGTGGGGTCGGGTTGCCCAGCTGCGTTGGTGCGTTCTGCCAGAGGGCTAGGAGGTCCACGATGCGTGGGTCGGGGGTGTCGTCGCCCAGGAGATGTGCGGTGACGCGGTCGGGGACGCGTAGCGCGCGGGCCAGGAAGGGGCGGTCCGGTTCCTCTGCCAGGAGGAGGCCGCCGGAGCGGAGGGGGGCTTGCGGGGACAGGCGGGCACGGGCTCCGGCGTCGGCCGGGGACAGTCCGCACAGGCCGAGTGCCAGGCCGATGGTCGGGCGGCGGCGGGTGACGTCGTCGTTCAGATAGCCGTAGAACTGCTCGAAGCGGTCGTCCAGGTCCGGGATCAGCGCGATCAGCAGGATTTCGATGTCCAGGGCTGTGAGGTCGAAGTCGGCTGCCAGGGAGCGCAGTCGGGGCTGGCGGCCGGCGGCGGTCGCGGCGTCGGCGCGTGCTTCTGCTTCGGCCAGGAACGCGGCGTCGGTGTCGTCGGGGGCGGTGGCCCTGAGGTGGCGGCCGTGTTCCAGGAGGTGGTGGATCGTCTCGTCGGTGAGATACAGGCCCCGGAAGGCGTCATCGGGGGTCGGGTCCGTCTGCTGCCTGGCGTCTACGGCCCGCCTCACCCGTTGTTCGATGAGGACGGCCCGGTCCAGGAGGTGGCGCAGGCTCGGGTCGGTTGGAGTGTCAGTCATTCGGGTTGTTCTTCTGATATTTGGGAGGACACGGCGGTGCGTTTGGTGCCGTACACGGGGAGGTTCCCTGGACCCGGTGAACGGTTTGTGCGCGTCCCGGCGTCCGTCGCTACGTCGGACAAACCGACGCTCAGCCCCTCCTCGCCGACCTCCGGGCCGGCCGGGTAGACCGGCGACTCGGTGACCGGCACGCTCACCACCAGGTCGAGGGACGGTTTCAGCTCCCCGCCCAGCGCGCTCCACACATCGGCGAACGAACGGTCCTCGGGCGGCGGCAGCGCGATCGTCATGGGGACGGGTACGCCGAGTTCGGCGAGCGTGCCGGTGAGCCGTTCGGCGGGCAGCGCCTCGTAGCGCAGCAGGCAGGAGAGGAGCGATGAGAGCAGACGGTGCTCGTCCTCGGGGCGCTTGGTCCACGCCGTGATGAGATACGAGAGCTTGAAGTAGCGCGGCGGGCGGCGCCGGGCCACGATCGTGCCCCGTTCGTCGTACTCATTGAGCAGACCGCGCTCCCGTCGGCGCATGTCCTCGCGGATGTCGTACAGATACAGATTGACGGTGGGGGCGTTGACCTTGGCGGCCCAGTCGCGGGTGGGGGCGTCGAAGACGACCGACACCTGGGCGCCGCCCGCCAGGGCCTCTGCCCTGAACATCGCGCGCAGCGCCTCGTCGACCTCGTGGATCACCGGTGCCGTCACCTCCGGCCCGCGAAGTCGGGCGGCTGGAGGCTGCGTTGCACGATCAGCACCGGCTTCTCCAGCCGGTCCAGGCCCCGTACGGTGGCGCGGAGCTTGCGCGGGCCGAGTTGGTCTTTACGCAGGACCAGCACCTGCGCCTCGAAGGTGCCGTCGCCGTCGACGCGTACGGTCGAACGGGCCGCGGTGATGGCCGGCTTCCAGGTGAGCGCGACCGTCGCGCCGGGCGGGAAGTCCTTGCCCCGCGCCACCGCCACATCGCCGGGCCTGGCGACCTTGGGGGTGACGGTCAACTTGGGCTGCAGGACGCGGATACGGGCGGTGTCCGTGTTGTTGGCGCGTTTGGGGTCGCGTGGGGAGCCGGTGACGGAGACGCGGATGTCTCCCCGGACGGCGGTGCGGTAGACCGCGGACTGCGTCACGGTCAGGCGCTCGCCGGGTGCGAGGGAGCAGGGGGCGGCGCGGGTGCAGCCGGAGAGGGCCGAGAGGCTGCGCTTGTTGGCGTCTTTGGTACGGGGCCAGGTGGTGGTGAGCGCGATGTTCTTCGCGGTCTTGGGGCCCGCGTTGGTGAGGGTGAAGCGCATGCCGGTCCGCTGCCCCGCGTAGCGGGGGGAGGGGCCGGCGGTCGCCGTCACGGCGATGTCCGCCTGGTTCGGCACCGGGGCGGGGCTGACGGTGAAGGTGGCCGTGTCGGTTCCGGTGTTGCCCGACGAGTCCGTGGCGGTGCAGGTGACCTTTGTCGTGCCTACGGGGAAGCGTGAACCGGAGGTGGGGTCGCAGGTCACTGGTAGATCGCTGTCGACCGCGTCCTCGGCGGTGGCGGTGAAGTCGACCTTGGCGCCGTTCTTGTCGGTCGCTTCGATGATGCGGTCGTCCACGGTGACGACCGGGGCCGTTACGTCGTTGACGGTGATGGTGATGCGCTGCTGGTAGTCCTCTGGGGTGGGCTCCCCGTCTCCGCTGCCGTCTCCGTCTCCGTCTCCGTCTCCGTCTCCGTCTCCGTCTCCGTCTCCGTCTCCGTCTCCGTTCCCGTCCCCATCTCCGTCTCCGTTGCCTCCGCCTCCGTCCTGGCCTGCGTTCTGCCCTGCGCTTTGGCCGGCGTTCTGGCCGGTGTTGTCTCCGCCTGGTCCGCCGTTTTGGCCGGTGTTGTCTCCACCCGGTCCGCCGTTCTGGCCCGTGTTGTCTCCACCCGGCCCGCCCGTCTGACCTCCGTCCTCACCGCCCGTTCCGCTGGAAGCGCCGCTGATCACTCCACCGATCAGGCCACCGATGACCCCGGCGATCGTTCCACCGCCCGACCCGTTGCCCGACCCATTGCCGGAGGCCCCGCCGCCACAGCCATCCTCGGAACCGCCGATCGCGCCGCCCAGCACCCCGGCGATCAGGCCGCCATTGCGTTCGCTGTCGTATCCGCCGACCCCGCCCACCGCCAGCCCTGCGATGGTTCCGCCGCCGCAGCCGTCGGATCCGCTGGACACGCCGCCCGCCGCCCCGCCGATGACCCCACCGTTCTGCCCGCCGTCGGTTCCGCCGTCGGTTCCGCCGACCGCGCCGCCGATCGCCCCGGCGATCGTTCCGCCGGAACCGGAGCTCCCGTGGTCGGAACCGTCCCCACCAGTCCCCTCCCGCCGGTCACGGAACTCCCGCGCGGGCGGCACATCCGCGGGCATCTCTCCGCTCGGCACCTTGCCGTTCAGCAGGAACTGGACGGTGCAGTCGAGCGTCGCGCCCTGTGGGGCGTCGTCCGCCAGTTTGATGGTCTCGCTGAAGTCCGCCACCGCACCGCTGGTCACGTCCCTGCTCGCCGGGGTCAGCGAGACGGAGAGGGCGGGGTCGCAGGCCACCGCCTGATAGCTGACCGTCGTGGGCAGGTTGGTCAGCCCCTCCGCGATGGTGTCCGCCACCTGGTCCGCGTCGATGTTCTGGAACAGCTTGCCGCCCGTGGCCTGGATGACCTTGCTCGCCTGGTCGGGATCGTGTGTCGGTTCGCCGTTCTGACCAGGGCCGTTGCCGTTGTTGCCGTTGCCGTTGAGACCGTCGCCGAGTTCGGTGGCCACATCCACGCCGAGGACCCGGACCCCCGCGCTCTTCAGGGCGTTGATGCCGTCACCCAGCGAGTGGTCAATGCTGGGGTCGTGGCTGGAGGCGTCGCCTACCAGGACGACGATGGGGCTCGCGCCCTCGCGGAAGACGGTTTTCCCGCCCGCCCCGTTGCCGATCTGCCACAGGGCGTTGATCCAGTCCTCGGCGGGGCCGGGGCTCCCGAGACCGCGGTCGGAGGCGAGGCCGTCCACTCCTCGCCGTACCTCGTCCAGCTTGTCCGTGAGCCCCTGGAGCACGGTGAAGACCCGGTCGCCGTCGACCTTGTCACCGAAGGTGGCCACCGCGAAGCGGGAGTCGGGCTGCTCCTCGCGCACCCTGTCGGTGATCCGGTCCAGGTTTTCCTGGACGTTGTCGATGGTGGGCTGCATGCTTCGCGTCCCGTCGACCAGCAGCACCACATCGGGCCGCGGCGGGATCGCGGGCGTACGCACCTTCTTGTCGACCGCGAGCGAGTCGCCCGGGTCCAGCGGCTCGTCCACCACCGCGGGGGTCACCGTGGGTTCTGGCGAGGGCACCCGCTTGCCCGCCGCCGCGCCCGGAAGGACGCTGATCGTCAGGGACAGTACGGCGGTCAGGGCGCCGATGCGCAGGGCGCGGGCATGCGCCTTGGCACCCGCGCCGGTCCGCGGCCGTAAGCGAAGGAACCCCCGTATGGAACGCACAGAACACTCCACTCGGCATCGGCGTGCGGTGTTCCACTGTCGCGGGTCGGAATGCGGAAGCGCACCGGGGCGGCAGCCAGCCCTTCGGGAAGGGCCGGCTGCCCTATGAGGCACCGAGGCACCGAGGCACCAAGGCACCGTGGGGTCCACGGGTGGCGCGTTTCCTAAATCAGACCCTGGCGCAGCGCGTATGCCACGGCGTGTGAGCGGTTACGCAGATTCAGCCGCGTCATGACGGCGTGCAGTACGTTTTTGATCGTCCGCTCGGAGTAGGAAAGCTTCATGGCGATATCGGCGGTGTCGTATCCCTCGGCCACCAGCCGCAGCACCTCGATCTCGCGGGCCGCGAGCCCGGTGAAGTTGAGCCCGCGCGGTGCCAGGACCTGGCCTTGGAGCTTTCCGACCTGTTCCAGGAGGCTTCCCAGCAGATCGGGAGGGACATGCCCTTCGCCCTGCGCCACGGAGCTGATCACCTGGACCAGGCGTTCCGGGGTGGTCTCGGCGCGTCTGACGATTCCGACGAAGCCGCATTCGGCGGCGTCCACGAGTTGTTGTTCGTCGATACGGGTGATGACCAGTACCCCCCGCGCGGTGCTGGTCCGCTGGATCTGGCGTAATACACGGTGTGCGTCGTCGTCGAGAACGTCCAGGACGACCACGGCCACCTGCGGCGCATCCGATTCGTCCCAGTCGATGATCGTGATTTCTGGCCGGGTGCGCAGCTGGCTTACAACTCCGGCTTGGGATACCGGGTCTTGGGCGCGCAGCGCTACCGTGATGCGTTCTCCGTTCGTTTGTTGCACGTCGCTCTCTCCCCTCGGGCGACTGATGAGGGAGGTGGCGTGACAATTGCGCGGTGACGTACATGGCATGCACCTAGATCATGCACATGACATCACGATTTCCTCACATTCCCCTCCCTGCAACGGGCAACCACAGTAATGCTCTTGCTTCTCCAAGGGAATTGAACGTGCGTTCCCGGGCAACGCTGATTGCCCGAAAGTGTTCCTGCGCGGCCGGTGCCGGGATGTGATGCCGGAGTTTACGGTGCGCCGCATGAGTGTTTCGGCGAGCCTGGACGAGTCCACCGTCACCGCCCAGCCCGGCGGTGAGGCGGATATCGCCCTACAGGTGCTCAATTCGGGGGACACCGTCGAGGAATGCCGGTTCGAGGTGGTGGGGCCGTGCGCCGCCTGGACCACGGTGGAGCCGGCGAGTCTGTCGCTCTATCCGGGGGCGACGGGCACCGCCACCGTCACCCTTCGCCCGCCGCGGAGCTGGGAGATCGCCCCCGGGGACACCCCCCTCGGGCTGAGGGTCGTGCCGACGAGCGACCGGAATCAGCCGGTGGCCCTCGAACGCGGTGTGACCATCCTGCCGTTCACCGAGGTCACCTCAGAACTGGTGCCGCGCGGATCGGCCGGCATCCTGCGCGGGCGGCACAAGGTGGCGATCGACAGCAGGGGCAACACACCGGTCACGGTGGGGCTGAGCGCACGGGGAGCCACCGAACGGGCGCGGCTGGGCTTCGAGGCCACCGAGCTGACCATCCCGCCCGGCCAGGCCAAGTTCGCCGCGCTCAAGGTGCGCCCGGCCAAGCGGGTGTGGCGGGGGACACCGGTCACCCATCCCTTCCAGGTGATGGTGACACCGCGGGCGGAGGAGGGGCACGACCCGTACGAGCCGGTGGTCCTCGACGGCTCGTACGAGCAGCAGGCCATCCTGCCGCGCTGGCTGCCCCGGGTGCTGGCCGTGGCGGTGCTGGTGGCCGCCGTGTTGGTGGGCCTGTGGTTCGCGCTGCTCCGGCCCACCGTACGGTCGGCGGCCCGGGAGGCGATCACCCCCCAGGCGGTCGAGTCCGCCGCGCGTCAAGCGGACAAGGAGCGCAACGCCGAGGAGCAGAAGGGCGGGCAGCAGGGCGGACAGCAGGGCGGCGGCCAGAAAGGGGCGGGCGGCGGGGATTCCCAGCAGGGCGACTCGGGAGGTTCCGGTGGCGATGCGTCGCGGTCCCCGGGCGGCGACGCGAGCGCGGAGCCCGGCGGAGCGGGCGGGTCCGCCATTCCGACGAGCGCCCGGGTACAGGTGCGGGACCGGGTGGGGGGCGGCTCCGCGCGGGAGACCGCGTACCAGGTCCCCGCGGGGAAGACGCTCCAGCTGACCGACATCGTCGTCCAGAACCCGCAGGGCGACGCCGGCACCCTGGTCATCTCCAGCGACGACGGGCAGCTGCTCAACCTCGCACTCGAGAACTTCCGCGACTCCGACTACCACTTCGTCACCCCCATCGAGGTGCGGGCGAAGGGCACGGTCACGATCTCCGTCAGCTGCCGGGAGGTCGGCAAACCGGTAAAGGCCCCCACGCCGTCCCAGTGTTCGGAGTCGCTGTTCCTCGGCGGCAAGCTCGCCCCGGGCAAGGAGGCCAATGGCTGAGGCCGGGGGCTGACCGGGGCTGATTGACGTACGGGTCTCACGCCTCGGGGGGAGACTCCTCCTCTTCCTCGGCCCCCGCCTCGGGCGCCCGCTGTACGAAGGAGCCCTGCACGTCCGCCGGTTGCTCGTCCTCGTCCTCCGCCTGGCGCTGCACCGGGGCCGCGGACGGTGCCGGTACGGGGGCCTCGGCCGGCGCGGGCGCGGGTGCGGGGGCCGGGGCGGTCATCGCCCGCTCGGCGTTGGCCGACGCCTCCTGCTCGAAGCGGTCGGACGGATCGCTCACCCGGATCCCGCCCGGCGTCTCCGTACCGTCCACCGGGCCGCTGCGCTGCTGCATGACATGGGTGAGCTCATGGGCGAGCGTGGTGCGGCCCTGGTGTGAGGCCGGATCGTAGCTGTCCCGTTGGAAGACGACGTTCTCGCCGACGGTGTAGGCCCGCGCGCCGACCTCCTTCGCCGATTCGTGGGCCGCCGAGTCCGTGTGCAGCCGCACCCCGGAGAAGTCGGCTCCGAGCCTGGTCTCCATGTCGGCGCGGACGTCGGTGTCCAGGGGCTGTCCGCCGCCGGAGGAGATCACATCGTGGACGCTCGAGCGCTGGTCGTCCTCGTCCAAGGCCGGGGCAGCCTGGTTGGCGTCTCGTTGGATCGCGGATCCGAGGGCCGCGTTGCCGACGGTCCGCTGAAGGGTGCCCATACCGGAGCGGCCGATCACCTCCGTATGGCCGGTGGCGACGGCCTTCAGCAGATGGGGGAGGTCCGCCGACTGCTGAAGGTCCGTTCGCTCCGGAGTCTTGAAGGACTCGTCGTGCTCATGTTCGTGCTCTTGTTCATGTCCATGGTCGTGTGTGCGCATCTGCCGCTCCCCGGGGAATAGCGGAAGTCCGCTCCCAGCGTCGCGGCAGGGGCCGGGTGTCGTCCAGGTCAGGACCCGTCGGGGAGGGGCAGCGGGGATTGCCCCTTCGGGCAGTCACCCGCGGCCCCTCGCCCCTACGGTCCGGTCCTGAGGCCCCTCAGCTCCGCTCCGTCATGCCGCCGAGGATCCCCCGGCGGCGGATCCCCCGGCGGCGCGGGCCGTGACCGTGAAGCTCGCCTTCGCCACCGCCCCGTTCACCGTCACCGCCAGGGTCGCGGACCCCGGCCGCAGCGCGGTGAGCCGGCCCGTCGTCGGGTCGTACGCGGCGACGTAGCGCGGCCGGTGCCGGGCGGCGTCGTCCGGGTCGCCGATGAAGAGGTTCGGCGATCCGGTCCAGTCCGCGCTCACCGGGAAGCCGACCGGCACCCGGCGGGGGTCGGCGCCCTCGCCCTGGAGCACGGTCGCGGTGACCTCGGCGTGCTGCCCGGTGGGCAGTTCGGCCGGGGCGGTGACGGTCAGCCCGTCCACATGAGCCCGGGTCTGTACGGACACCCAGTCGGGCCCGCCGGCCCACGGAGCCTGCCGGGCGCGGGCCTGCTCATGCTGGGAGACCTGGTCGACGCCGACCATGGACCAGCCGGTGAAGCCACCCTGACCGGGCGGGGTGGCCGGGTTCTTGCCCGAGTTGCCGTTGATCAGGTACGGCACGCCGTCGACCCGCGAGGCGTGGAAGGTCCCCACATGGCCGCCGATGAAGGCCGCGCCCTTGCCGGTCGTACGGCGGAACTGGGCGAGCCAGCCCTCCAGCAGCGCGGCCTCCTTGCGGTCGCCGAGCTGGCTGCCCTGCTGCGGGGTGGGGTCGCGCGGGGGTACGTGCTCGATCACCATCACCGAGCCGACCGCCGGGTCCTTCGCCGCCGCGTCGAGCTGGGCGCGCAACTCCCGGACCTGGTCGAAGCCGCCGCCGCGCAGGCTCAGGCTGGAGGTGTCCAGGGTGATGAAGCGGGTGCCGCGGTGGTCGAAGACGCGGTGCGCGGGGCCGAATTCGGCCTCGAAGTTGTCGATCTTCCCGCCCATCACCTCATGGTTGCCCGGCACGTAATACCAGGGCACGGCCCCTTCACCAGAGCCCAGCTCCTCGGTGAGGACCTTACGGGCGAAGGCGAGGTCGGCGGGGGAGCCCTCGTCGACCAGGTCCCCGTCGATGACCACGAAGTCGGGGCGCGCCGCCTTGATCTCGCGCAGGGTGCGGCGCGCCTGGACGACGATCGCGCTGTCCGGGTCGCGGGCCACGAACTGGGCGTCCGACATCACCGCGAACCGCCAGTCCCGGCCCTCGGCGCGCGCGGCGGTGGTGATCAGCGGGTCCGGATACGCCGTCTGCTCGGGCAGATCCACGGCGGGCGGGACCTGCGCGGTGAGGTCGTCGATGGTGATGCGGCCGGTGTACTGGCGGGTGGCGCCGGTCTCGGCGAGATAGAAGCGGTTGACCTTCAGCGGATACGAGACCCCGGCCGGGACGGCGAAGTCGACGTGGCGCCAGCCGGTCCAGGTGACGTACGGGCCGCGCAGCAACTGGTCGGAGCCCGCCGCGTCCTTGAGGTGGAGCGTGGGCCACGCCCCGTTGCCGTCCCCCTTGATCCACAGGCCGAACGACTGCGGCTGGCCCTCCACGGCGATCTGCTGCGGCGGGCTGACGTACGCGGCGCGGGTGGCGGTGGACTGGGTGAAGTCGTACGTCAGCTCAAGACCGGTGCCGGTGTGGCCGTCGGGCGTGGCCGCGAGCGAACCGGAGGCGCGGGCCTGGCTGAACTTCCACTCACCCGCGTCGTCGAAGGCGGCCTCCTGCCGCTCGGTCAGCCCCACGGTGACCGCGAGCCGGGTGGTGGTGCCCGCCACGGTGACCTTGATCTGGCCCGCGCCCTGCCCGCCGTGGGCCTTGACGGTGAAGTCCCCCGAGCCCGGGTCCGGGGTGATGTCGAAGAGGTCGTGGTCGTAGTCGAGCCGGACGTCGGACGGTTCGACGGGCGCGCTGGTGCCGTGCGCATCCAGGCCCACCACCCCGAAGCGGCCGGTGGCCTCGGCGTCCTTCAGGCCGATCAGCCGGGTGGTGGGCTGGATCCGGTCCAGGTCGTCGAGGACGGTCAGTTCGATATCGCCCTTCGCCGCCCCGCGGCGGGCCATGATCTGCGCGTCGCCGCTGTTCCGGGCGGTGAAGGTGCCGTCGGCGCTCACCCGTCCGATACGGGGGTCGGCCGAGTGCCAGGTCGCGGCGCCCTCGGCGGGGCCGTACGTCTCGTCGTATCCGGCGGCCGTCAGCCGCCGGGTCAGCCCCGGGAAGACGCGCTCGGGGTGGCCGCCCTTGACGGGGTCGACGGTGGGCGCCGCTCCGGCGGCGGCCGCGGTCTCCACCCAGAAGCCCTTGAGCCGGCCGCTGCCGTCGGGGGCGGTGAAGGCCAGGCCGTTGGGGACGGTGCGCTCGCTGCCGTCGGACGGGCTGTTCTCCACCCGCGCCGTATCGCTGCCGGGCGCGCGGGCCACCAGCGTGGAGGAGCCGCCGCCGTCGAGGTTGAGGGCGCTGTAGGAGCCCGCGTCCTTCATCATCACGCCGAGTTCGGTGAGCGTGACGCCGCCGCTGTCGGCCTGTCGCCCGTCCACGGTGAGGACCTGCATCGTACGGCCGTCGCGGGAGAAGCCGACCGCGGTGCGCGGGGCGGCGGTGTTGTTGCCCTCGCCGTCATGGCCGACCGCCGCGCCGTCCACGACCAGCAACTCCCGGCCGCTGACGGCCGTGTCGGGCACGTCGCCGCTGTCGGGGCGCGGGTGGTACTCCCATGAGACCGCGTCGCCTACGGCCAGGTTCGCCAGCGCGTCGGCTCCCGCGTCGCGGCCGATCAGCAGGGTGGTGCCGGGGGGTATCGCACCCTTGCCGGGCGCGGTGGCCACGGAGGTGACCTTGCCGTCCACGACGGCCACTTCGGCGGTGCGCTTGGTGCCGGCCCCGTCGACGGTCTGGGCGCGGTCCGCCTCGCCCCACTGGGCGGTGTACGCGGCGATGCCCTGGGCCGGCACATTGGCCGAGTTGAGCGCGGCGAGCGGGTGCGGACCGTCAGGGAGAGTGAGTGTGCCGTCGAAGTACAGCTGGAGGACCCGGCCCGCGTCGGCCGGCCCGATGCCCACCGCGCGGCCCCCGGCCGCGCCGGCCGAGGCCGAACTGACCACCCGGCCCGCGCTGATACCGGTCCCCTCGGGGGCGCCGGTCTGATTGATGTCGAAGAAGTCGCCGTTGATGGCGGCGACCGTACGGCGGCCAGGCCCCGGGTCGTGCTCGGCGGCGAGCTCGGAGACGGGCTCGCGGGCGGCGACCTTGTCCGGGTGGAGGTAGTCGATCTTTGTGCCGCTCGCCAGGTCCACCGACAGCGAGTCGACGCGCAGCCACTTGTCGGACTCCAGCCGGTCGTACGAGGTCAGCTTCACCCCGGGGGCGACCGGCCGCGAGCTGCGGGCGGTCTCGATCCCGTCGCCGTCGACGACGGACCGCACCGAAGCGTCGCCGCGCCCGCGCGCACCGCTGGCGGCCGGCGGCGCGATGGACCGCAGCATCTCGGTGGAGGACCGGGGCAGCGGCTCGGGAGCGGGGGAGTGGGGGTTGTCAGCGGCGGCCTGACCGGCGGCGCCCAGCAACAGGGCGGACACCGCGGCCAGTACCGCCACAGGTCTGACGAGAGCGACAGGGGGCACGGCAACTCCAGAAACCCTCGGCTTCGCGTGGTTCACACGCACAGCGCCCCAGCATCCCGGGGGGAGTTGACCTTGCGCCAGGAGTCGTCGGCAACATCCTGGGAAACATCGCGGCGCGCGGCACGGCCCGTACGGCGGCGCGCGAACCGGCGTACATCGCGGCGCACACCACGCCGTGCGAGCCGGTGTGAACCGACGTGCGACGCCCTTCGCGGCGCGGGCGCTCAGGCGTCGATGACGCCGTCCACGTAGACCCAGTCCCCGTCGTGGCGTACGAAGCGGCTGGTCTCGTGGAGCTCGCCGGCGCGGCCGCGCTCGGTGTAGTGGGCGCGGAACTCGACGGTGCCGGTGGTGTGGAACGCGCTGCCCTCGGTCGTGTCGAGAACGTCCAGGCCCCGCCAGCGCAGCGCGGGGTCGAAGTCGATCCGCGGCGGCCGGGTGTCGGGGTGCCAGCTGCGCAGCAGATACGCCTCGTCCCGGCGGACGAAGGCGCTGTAGCGGGAGCGCATCAGCTGCTCGGGGGTGGCTGCCCGGGCCTGGCCGCGGTGCAGTCTGCCGCAGCAGTCGTCGTAGGCGGCGGGCAGCCCGCAGGGGCAGGGCGCCGGGCGGGGCGGCTGCGGGCGTCGTGCGCGTCGGGACATGGCCCCATTGTGACGGGGCGCGCGCCGCTCCCCGCCCCGGGGGCCGGGGCGGGGAGCGGCGCGTTCAGAGCGGTGGGACGGTTGGGGAGTTCAGCTCCCGGTGTACCGCCGTGACCAGGGCGGTGTCCTCCGCCAGGTCCTCCGCGCCGAGCACGAGCAGCAGTGCCCGCAGGGCGTCCGGGGCCGGCCGGTCCCAGGCGCGGCGCAACCGCTCGGCGGCCGGGTCCTCGGCTGGGGTGTCCCGGGTGGCGCGGGCCCAGGCGGCGAGTGCGGCGGTCAGCCGCGGGGTGTCGTGGCCGGTGGCGCGCAGCTCCCGCAGCGGGGCCAGCCAACGCTCGGGGATCTTCAGCGAACCATCCGCGGCGATCTGCCGGATCCGGTGGTGCATCGCGGGGTTGGCGAAGCGGCGTACGAGGCTGTCGACGTAGCCGGGGATGTCCAGGCCGTCCGCCGGAGGCAGGCTCGCGGCGGCCTCCGCGCAGTAGGCGCGGACGGTGTCCTCGCCCCATCCGGTGGCCATGACATCGGCCACGGTCTCGCAGCCGGCCGCCAGGCCCAGATAGGCGATGAGCGAGTGCGAGCCGTTGAGCAGCCGGAGCTTCGTGAGCTGGTACGGGGCGACGTCCGCGACGAAGCGCGCGCCCCCGGCCTCCCAGCGCGGCCGGTCGGCGGCGAAGGTGTCCTCGAGCACCCACTGGGTGAAGGGCTCCGCGGTCACCGCGCCCTCGTCGCGCACGGTCAGGGCGCGGGCGGCGGTGCGCAGATCGCCCTCGGTGGTGGCGGGGACGATGCGGTCGACGACGGTGGAGGGGAAGGCGACCGCGGTGGCCGTCCACTCCAGCAGGCGTTCGCGTTCGGGCCATCGGGTGGCGGAGAGGAAGTCCCGTACCAGGCGGCGTACGACCGCGCCGTTGCCGGCCATGTTGTCGCACGAGACCACCGACAGGGGCGCGCCACCGGAGCGCAGCCGGGCGCGCAGCCCGTACGCCAGCTGCCCGGCCACGGTCGCCGGGGCGGGCGCGCTCGCGAGGTCTCGTACCGGGTCGCTTTGTGTCAGGTCCCTGTGGACCAGCGGGTCGGTCAGGTCGAGGCCGCCGGTCGCGGGGTCCCGGCGGTAGCCCTTCTCGGTCACGGTGAGGGTGACGACGGTGACGTCCGGGGAGGCGAGCAGTTCGGTGAGGCGGGCGCCGTCGTCCGCCGCGTGCAGCACCTCGGTCACCGTGCCGACGACGCGGGTGAGCGGCCCGCCGGGGTGGCGCTCGGTGAGCGAGTACAGCCCGTCCTGGGGGCGCAGCGCGTCCACGACGGCCCTGCTGCGCTGGGTGACGCCGGCGATTCCCCACCCGCCGCCGGCGGTCACCTCGGCCTGCTCCGTATAGACGGCCTGATGGGCCCGGTGGAAGGCGCCGATGCCCAGGTGGACGATGCGCGGCCGCAGCGCGCCGGGGTCGACCGCGGGGCGGCTCTCGGCGGGGACGGCGCGCAGGGTCGCGGCGGAAAGCCGCCCGGGGGCGGGTGCGGCCCGGTCGTGGGGTGTGGCGCTCACCAGTCGTGCACCGACCCGTCGGTACGGCGGTTCACCGGCAGGTACTTGGGGTCGTACGGGAAGCGGGCGGCCGCCTCCTCGTCGAGTTCGACGCCGAGGCCGGGGGCGTCCGAGGGGTGGAGGGCGCCGTCGCGCAGTTCGTAGCCGGGGCGGAACACCTCGTGGGTGAGCGGGTCGTGGGACATGTACTCCTGGACGCCGAAGTTGGGGACCGTGACGTCCAGATGGACGGCGGCGGCCAGGGACACCGGGGACAGGTCGGTGGCCCCGTGGGAGCCGGTGCGGACCTGGTAGAGCTCGGCGAGGTGGAAGATCCGCCGCAGGTGGGTGATGCCGCCGGCGTGGACGACGGAGGCGCGGATGTAGTCGATGAGCCGCTCGGTGATGAGCTGCTGGCAGTCCCAGATGGAGTTGAAGACCTCGCCGACCGCGATGGGGGTGGTGGTGGCCTGGCGGATCTGGCGGAAGGACTCCTGGAGTTCGGCGGGGGTGGGGTCCTCCATCCAGAACAGCCGCAGGTCCTCCAGCTGGTGGCCGAGCCGGCCCGCCTCGGTGGGGGTCAGCCGGTGGTGGACGTCGTGCAGCAGGTGGAAGCCGAAGCCGAAGCGCTCGCGGACCGCGGTCAGCAGGCGGGGCGCGAAGTCCAGGTAGTCCTCGGTGGACCAGGTCTGTTCATCGGGGAGGGAGGCGGCGGCGGGCTCGTAGACCACGCCCTTGCGCACCCCGTAGCTGCCCGGCGAACCGGGGACGGCGGCCTGGGCGCGGATCGCGCGGTAGCCGAGGTCGCGGAAGCGGGCGACGTCGTCGAGGAGTTCGGGTACGTCGCCGCCGCTGGCGTGGCCGTAGACCATGGCCCCGTCGCGGGCCCGGCCGCCCAGCAGGTCGTACACGGGCATGCCGGCGACCTTGCCCTTGATGTCCCACAGCGCGGTGTCGACGGCCGCGATGGCGGTCATCGTCACCGGGCCGCGGCGCCAGTACGCGCCCTTGTAGAGGTACTGCCACATGTCCTCGATACGGGCGGGGTCCCGGCCGATCAGCAGCGGTACGAGGTGGTCGCGCAGATACGAGGCGACGGCGAGCTCACGGCCGTTCAAGGTCGCGTCACCGAGTCCGGTCACGCCGTCGGACGTGGTCACCTTCAGCGTCACGAAGTTGCGGCCGGGCGAGGTGACGATGACCGTCGCCTCGGTGATCGTGGCCATGTGCTGCTCCTTGGGGCCCTGGATGCTTGGGGTTATGCTGGTCGACTACCATACAAGTATGGCGGCCGAGCGGGTCAAGGGACGGTGAGGGGTTCGATGACACCGGTGGAAGGACTGCACGCGGCTCGTTCCCGGGGACGCAACACCCGGCAACTGGTCCATGAGGCGCTGCGTTCGCGCATCGTCAGCCTGGAGTTGGAGCCCGGGACGGCCATCTCGGAGAACGACCTGGCGGCCGAGCTCGGCGTCAGCCGCACCCCCGTGCGCGAGAGCCTGATCCTGCTCGCCGACGAAGGTCTCGTCGACATCTATCCGCAGATGGGGACGTTCGTCTCGCGCATCCGCGAACGGGACGTCGCCTCGGCCCAGTTCATCCGGGAGGCGCTGGAGCGCGCGGCCCTGCGCGACGCCGTCGGCCGGACCACCGAGCGCGACATCGCCGACCTGAAGGCGCTGCTCGCCGCCCAGGAGGAGGCCGACCGGCGGACCGACCGGGAGGGCTTCTTCCGGCTCGACGAGGAGTTCCACGCCCGGCTGATGGCCGTCAGCGGACATGGCTCCGCCTGGCCGGTGGTCAGCCAGGCCAAGGCCCAGCTCGACCGGGCGCGCCGGCTGTCGCTGCCGCTGACGGCGCAGATGACCCGGCTGGTCGGCCAGCACCGCGAGATCGTCGAGCTGCTGGAGGCGGGCGATCTGGACCGGGCCGACGAGGCGCTGTGCTCGCATCTGCGGCTGGTCTTCAGCGATGTGGAGAAGATCCGGGCCCGCCACCCCGAGCTGTTCAGCGACCAGGACGCGCCCGTACGCCCGCGCCGCGAGACCGCCCGGCGCGGCGGCTCCCGGAGGGATGCCTGACCTGGGCGATCCTTTCGGGCTCCTGGTGATCTTCTCAAGGCCGGGCCCGAGCCGTCACGATGCCGGTTCGCCGTACGTCACTGCGCCGGGGCGGCACGTTTGGCGTAGGCGGTGATCATGGCCGTCTCCATACGGCCGACCCCCTCCAGGGAGCCGACGCGGTCGGTGAGATAGGTGTGCAGCGCCTCGGCGTCGCGACACACGGCGATGGCGAGCAGGTTGTGGGCGCCGGTCGTCATGCAGACGAAGGCCGTCTGGGGGTCGGCGGCCAGCGTCCGGGCGATGCCGCCGAGCCGGGCGGGGGTGATGGTCAGCCAGAGCAGGCACTGCGCCGAGTATCCGAGCAGGCCCGCGTCCACCTCGACGTCGAGGCGGAGCACACCGCTCCGGCGGAGCTCTGCCAGCCGTCGGCGGACGGCCGATTCCGACCAGCTGACCTGTCGGGCGAGGTCCGGATACGCGGCGCGGCCGTCCGCGGCGAGTACGGGCAGCAGACGGCGGTCGAGGTCGGTCAGCTGGACCGGGCCGGAGACGGGGCCGGGACCGTCGTCGGCGGCGGAGGGCCGCAGGGCGGCCACTTGCTCGGCGGTGAGCGCCGAGGTCCGGCCGGTCCAGCGGTGGTCCATGGCGGGGCGCAGCAGCCGCTGTGCGTCGAGCTGTGTGATCTGCGGAAAGCGGCCGAGCACCGTCAGGGGCGCCGGGCCTTCCCCGGCGACGCGGAAGACACAGACGAGCTCGGCGCCGCTGGACGCCACGGTCACCCAGGCGGTGTCGGGACGCCGTGCCAACGCGCGGGCGAGAGCGGCGGTCCCTGACGGCAGAACGCGCAGCCGCACCACCCATTCCGCGTGGCCGGTGCGGAGGCTGTCGGGCACGCCCGCCACGCGGGCGATCCCCATAGCGCGGAGGCGGCCGAAGCGGCGCGCGACGGTGCGGTCGGAAACGTCGAGAACATCCGCGATCTTGCTGAAGGCAGCCCGCCCATCGAGCTGCAGCGCATGCAGAAGCCGCAGGTCGAGGGCGTCCAGCGTGACCGAATCCACCCGGTGAGTGTAGGCCGGTGTCGGAAAGCGGCGCCGTGGCGGGGGTTGGGGGTCCGGCGAGGGTGGCCGTATCAGCATGGTGCCCATGCGAGACATCCGCTGCTTGCCTCGCTCAAGGCATCTTTCGAAGGACTCTGGACTCTCATGTTCACCGCAATCTTGCTCCTTGTCGGCCCCGGCCTGGGATTCCGCCTGCTCGGCGCGCTGGGCGTCCGCCGGTTCGCGACCTGGCGGGTCAGCGCCGCACACGGTCTGGCGTTCATGCTCGCGATGACCGCGCTCGCGCACTTCGCCCCCTCGGGCGTCACCGTGATGCCCACGCACGACGGCCTGGTGGCCATGGTCCCGCCGTTCGTGCCGTTTCCCGATGCGGTGGTCTACCTCACCGGTGTCCTGGAACTCCTCGGCGCCGCGGGACTCGTCCGGGCCGACACACGCACCGCGGCCGGGATCGGCCTGGCCGCGCTGTTCGTGCTGATGTTCCCCGCCAACGTCTACGCCGCCATCGAGGACATCCCGCTGGGCAGCGATCCGGCCACGCCGCTGTGGTTCCGGATCCCCGAGCAGCTTCTCTTCATCACCGTCGCTCTGTGGGCGGCAGGCCGGGCTCGTGACCGGGCCCCTGCTCCGACAGGGGCCGCTGCATGAGCAGCGTGTCGATCCAGCGGCCGTGCTTATGGCCCACGGCGGTCAGCCGGCCGGCGTCGGTGAAGCCGAAGCGGCGGTGCAGGGCGGCGGAGGCGTCGCTGCCGGTGTCCGCGATGACCGCGATCATCTGCCGTCGCCCCGCCCGGGTGGCCTCCGCGATCAGCGGGCCGAGCAGGGCGGTGCCCAGCCCCCGGCCGGTGGCGTCGGGGGCGAGGTAGATGGTGTCCTCCACCGTGTGCTGATACGCGGGCTTGGGCCGCCACGGCCCGGCGTACGCGAACCCGGCCACGGCGCCGGAGAGTTCGGCGACCAGGAAGGGCAGGCCACGGCCGGTGAGATCGTCCAGCCGCTGTTCCCACTCGGCGGTGGAGCGCGGTGTCTCGTCGAAGGTGGCCACAGTGTGGCGGACGTAGTGCGCGTAGATGTCGGCCACGCCCTTCAGATCGGCGTGGACCGCGGGGCGGATGGTCGCTTCCGGGGGCGGGGGCGTCATGGGCGCGGACTCTTTTCGCTATAGAGGAATGCGTTGTTATTATAGAGGAATGCTGGATCTCCTGACCTTGGGCACCCGTGTCCAGGAACTACGGCACGAACGGGGCCTGACCCTTCAGCAGTTGGCCGACGCGGCCGAGGTGAGCGTGAGCATGCTGTCCTCGGTCGAGCGCGGCCAGAAGGCGCCCACGGTCCTCGTCCTCGCCCGCATCGCCGATGGGCTCGGCGTACCGCTCGCCGATCTGGTCGCCGAGCCCGAGGACAGCCGTGTCATCGTGCGCCGGGCGGCCGACCAGGACACCGTCGAGGAGCCCGGAGGATGGCGGCGGACCATCCTCACCCCCGTGGTGCCCGGCGTGAACTTCGAGTGGATCCGCACCACACTGCCGCCCGGCTGCGACGCGGGCCGGTTCCCCGCGTACGCCCCGGGCTCTCATGAGTTCGTCGTGGTGGAGTCGGGGACCCTGCGGCTGACCCTCGCGAGCAGGACGGTGGACCTCGACGCCGGAGACTCGGTGTACTTCGCCGCCGATGTCACCCACGGCTACGCCAATCCCGCGCGCGTGCCGTGCGTCTACCTGGTCGCCGCGCTCATCATGCGGCCCCGCGCGGCCCAGCCCCGGTGAAAATCGGTTGCCCGCCCGGTGAGCCCCCTGCTCTACTCACCGCCGGCAGATCCGCCGTACGAGGAGGCCCGATGAGGCACACGTTCATGTCCATTCACCCCACCCCAGCCATTCGCGCGAAGGACATGACGTTTGTCGACCTCATCGACCCCGCCCGCCGCAGGGAGGACGACCTCCGGTAGGCACGTACTCCGTTTCCTCCTGCCAGGCCGCGGCGCCGCCGTACTCCTGGCCCTGACCATCACCGCCGCCACCGCCCTGCCGCTGGCGGCACCCCAGTTCACCCGTCGGCTCGTCGACGGCGCGAACGCCGGCGACGACACCCGCACACTCACCCTCACCGCGCTCATCTATCTCGCCCTGGCCGTCGCCGGACAGGGTGCCCGTACCGTCACCGCCTGGCTGGCCGGCCAGGCGGCCTGGGACGGAACCAACCGGCTGCGCGAACACCTGGCCGAGCACACCCTCGGCCTGGACCTGGCCTTCCACGGCCGGCACACCCCCGGTGAGCTGATCGAGCGGGTGGACGGCGATGTGTCCGCCATCGCCGACTTCGTCGTGGCGTTCCTGCTGGACGTCGTGGCCGGGGTGCTGCTGCTGTGCGGGGTGATCGCGGTGGTGTGCGCGGTCGACCCGCGCATCGGTGCGGCCCTGCTGGTCTACTGCGCGCTGATCGGCCTCGGCATGGTCCGCGCGCAGCGCCTGGCCGTACCCTCCGCCACCCGCGCCCGGGCGGCCGACGCCGCGCTCTTCGGCTTCCTGGAGGAACGGCTCGCCGGTGCCGAGGACCTGCGCGCCAACGGGGCGGGCGAGCACACCGTACGCCGCTTCCACCAGGCCAGCGCGACACTGTGGCGCACCGGGCTGCGCGCCAGCGCGGTCGGCAGCGCCGTCCTGGCGGCCACCAGCGTGGCGTTCGCGACCGGTACGGCGCTCATGGTGGGACTTTCGGGCACCCTCAGCATCGGTACCGCGGTGCTGCTGTTCCAGTACACGCTGATGGTCCGCACCCCGTTCGAGCGGCTGATCGACCAGCTGCGCCACTACCAGACGGCCCTCGCCGGAGTGGCCCGTATCCGCTCCCTGCTGGCCGAGCGCCGCACGCTGACCGTCCCGGCCACCGCCAAGCAGTTGCCCGCGAGCGGGCCGCTGCGGCTTGAGCTGGACGGCGTCGACTTCTCGTACGGCGATGAGGAGGGTAAGGGTGGCGAAGGCAGCGAGTTGGTGCTGCGCGACATCGCCCTCACCCTCGCCCCCGGCGAGACCCTTGGCCTGGTCGGCCGCAGCGGCAGCGGTAAGACCACCATCGCCCGCCTGGTGGCCCGGCTGTACGACCCGACGGCCGGCGCCGTCCGGGTCGGCGGTCTCGACCTGCGCGAGGTGGACACCGCCTCGCTCCGCGAGCGGGTCGCCGTGGTTACCCAGGACGTGCAGCTGTTCGCCGCCGACGTCCGGGACAACCTCACCCTGTTCCGCCCCGGATACGACGACGACCGGCTGCGGGCCGTCCTGGCCGAAGTGGGGCTGCCCGCCCGGGACCCCGCCTGGGACCTCGACGCCCCGCTCGGCGCGGTCTCCGCGGGCCAGGCGCAGTTGCTGGCCTTCGCCCGGGCCCTGCTCGCCGACCCCGGGCTCGTGGTGCTCGACGAGGTGTCCAGCCGGCTCGACCCGGCCACCGAACGCCATATCGGCCACAGCACGGCCCGGCTGCTGACCGGCAGGACCGGGGTGCTCATCGCGCACCGGCTCGAATCGCTGTCCCACGTGGACCGGATCGCGGTGCTGTCCGGCGGCAGGGTCGTCGAGCACGGCGGGCGGGAGGAGCTATTGGCCGACCCGGCCAGCCGGTTCGCGCGGATGCTCGCGGGGGTGCGCCGATGAGCCGGCTCATGGCGGTCACCGCCACCCTGGTCCGCTTCGATCTGCGCCGCTACCTCATCGGCGGCCTGCTGTGGATGCCGGCCAGCGCCCTGCCGCTCATCGGCGGGCTGATCCTGCAGCGGATGTTCGACCACCTCACCGTGGGCCGGGTGCCGCTGGTGCTGTGCGCGGCCTTCGTGGGGGTGGAACTGGTCCGCGGCCTGACCATCGTCATCGCCTGGACGTACGGCGACTACTGGTGGAGCGCTGCGGCGGCCCTGCTGCGGGGCAATGTGCTGCGTTCGATCCTCGGCGGGAAGGGGCGGGTGCCGCATTCGTCCGGTGAGGCGCTGGCCCGGCTGCGCGACGACGCCGCGGACGTGGTGGAGTTCGTGGACGAGTCGGTGCCGCTGGCCGGAGCCGCGCTCTTCAGCGCCGCCGCGCTGGCGATCATGGTGTCCATCCACCCGGCCGCCACCCTCGCCCTGATCGTGCCCGCCCTCGCGATCGGGGTGGCGAGCCGTCTGCTGAACCGGCTGACCGGGCGGTTGCACCGGCAGGCCGCCGCGCGCGGCGCGGCCGTCACCGGCCACCTCGGCGAGATCTTCACCGGCGTGCTCGCCATCAAGACCGCCGGGGCCGAGCAGGCGGCGCTGGAACGGCTGCGGGCCCACAACCGGCTGCGCCGCGACGCGGCGGTGAAGGACCGGCTCGCCACCGACCTGCTGTCCACCGCAACCGGCGCGAGCGTCGAGATCAGCGTCGGCCTTGTGCTGCTGCTGGCTGCCCCGGCCATGCGCCGCGGTGAGTTCACCGCGGGCGACCTGGCGCTGTTCACCACGTACATCGGCTGGCTCACCGCGCTGCCGCGTACCGTCGGTTCGATCCTCGCCCGGATGCCCCGGGCGGCCGTCTCCACCGAACGGCTCACCCGGATGACCGGCCCGGACGACAGCGTGTCCCGCGACAGCGGCGTCTGGTTCCACCGGGACTACCCCGCCCCCGAACCGGCGGCCCATGACGACCCGCTGAAGACACTTCAGGCGCGGGGTCTTGCCGCCCGGCACGGCCTGCACGGGGTGGACCTGGAGATCGAACGGGGCACCCTCACCGTGATCACCGGCGCGGTCGGCTCGGGCAAGACGACGCTGCTGCGCACCCTGCTCGGGCTGGAACCGCCGGTGGCCGGCACGGTCCGCTGGAACGGCGGTCCGGTGGCCGACCCCGGCGCATACCTGGTGCCCGGCCGGGCCGCGTACGTCGGCCAGGTGCCGCGGCTGTTCTCCGCCACGCTGCGGGAGAACCTGCTGCTCGGCCGGGATCCCGAGCACATCGGGCGGGCGGTGGGGGCGGCGGCGTTCGACCGTGACCTGGCCGCGCTGCCCGACGGCCTGGACACGGTGGTCGGCCCCCGGGGCATGCGGCTGTCCGGCGGCCAGGCCCAGCGGGCGACCGTCGCCCGGGCCCTGGTCCGCTCACCCGATCTGCTCGTGGTGGACGATCTGTCCTCGGCGCTGGACGTGGAGACCGAACAGCTGCTGTGGGAGCGGATCACCGGCGCCGCCACGCTGCTGGTCGTCTCCCACCGGCCGGCCGTACTGGCCCGGGCCGACCAGGTCGTCGTCCTGGACCGGGGCCGGGTGGCCGGCCGCGGGACGCTGGACGAACTGCTGGAGAGCTGCGCGGAGATGCGGCGGCTGTGGTCGCGGGAAACCCTGGAGGCCGGTCACACGGAGACGGCGCTCTAGCGGGCCGGCAGGGCGGTGCCCGGGGCGGGGGCGGGAGGGTGGCGAGGCGGCGCCACGCTCAGCCCCTTCACCCCGGGCTACCGCTCGTGGTCCGCCAGCACCTCCCGGATCACATGGCGGGCGTTGGCCGCGATCCCCGGGTTCGTGTGCTGGTAGTACGGGAGTTGGATGAGTGCCATGGACAGGGCCCGGCCGCGGCCGCGCGCCCACGTCGCGTCGTCGGCGTCGACGGCGGTGCGGAAGCGGTCCCGCACCTGTGCGGGGAGGAGGTTCCAGGCGACGATCAGATCGCACGCCGGATCCCCCACGCCCGCGGTCGCGAAGTCGATGACCGCGCTCAGCCGGCCTCGGGCGACCAGCAGATTGCCCGGCATCAGATCGGCGTGGACCCACACGGGCGGGCCGGACCACTCGGGCGCTGTGAGGGCCGCCTCCCACGCCGCGGTGGCGGCCCGCGTGTCGATGACGCCGTCCAGCTCCTTGATGGCGGCGCGGGTTTCGGCGTCCTGCGTGGTCAACGGCCCACCCCGGTGGGCGGCCGGGCCGTCCGCGAGCTCGATCCGGCGCACCGCGGCGATGAACGCCGCCAGGTCCGTGGCGAGCCCGGCGGGGTCGGCGAGGCCGCCGACGACCGGGTTCTCGCCGTCGAGCCAGCGGTGGACGGACCAGGGCCAGGGGAAGTCCTCGGTGGGCACCCCTTTTTCGAGCACCACGGGTATGTCGACCGGCAGCAGCGGGGCGAGCCGCGGCAGCCACCGGTGCTCGAACTCCACATCCCCCACCATCCGCTCGGCGAGCGGCAGCCGCACGGCCATCCCGCCGCCGAGCCGGAACATCGCGTTGCACGTGCCGTCCGACGGAAACCGCTCCAGGGGCAGATCCGCCCACCGCGGGAACCGCGCGGCCACCAGCCGCCGCACCAGCGGTACGTCGATGTCGAACTCGTCAGCGTGCATTCTGCCCGCGCTCATCAGTGGTTTCTCCTCGTTCAGCACGCCACGGGCGCGCGCAGATGGCTCAGCAGCTCGTCCCCGGCCGGGTACGGGCGCTCCTCGGGCAGCAGCCTCGCCGCCGCGTCGAGCTCGTCCCGGCGCACCAGGGCGTGAACCTCGTGCGCCAGCGGGGTCACATCGGTGATCGCGACCGTCCACTCGTCCGCGTAACGGCGCGCCGCCTCGCCCGAGAGCCCGAGCTGCAGCGAGCGATACGACAGCGGCCGCAGCCGTAGATCCCGCTCCGGATCCCACTGGACGCGCGCGGGGGCGGCCTTCAACGCCCGCTTCCAGACGGCCTGGTCGGGGTGGAGCCCGCGCTCGTAGTGCGACAGACACGACCGGCCGAGCGCCCACTCGAACCCTTCGCGGGTGATCTCGACGGCCAGAACGGTCTCCTGCCCCTCCTTCGCACCCCAGCCGCAGCGGTACATCATCCACAGGAACGACGGCTTGATCCACGTCATCCGGTCCCGCTTCCAGGCGACCGGGAAGCGGCCGTCGCGGGCCGCGGGCAGGCCGAGATGGGGGGCGTACGCCTGGTAGACGGTGACCGTGGACTCCGTGTGGAGCGCGCGGATCTGATGTCGAGGTTCTTGCATGGCCACCAGGGTGGCGGGTGTGGGCTGTGGGTGGCCAGCGAATTAGGACCGTCGCGCCGATCTGCCGAAACGGTGCTGTGCGGTGCGGCCCGGTGCGTGGTCGGATATGGCGCATGGGTTCCGAAAGCGACGTGTCCGATACCTCTTCCGCCGCCGGAGGCGCGGCCCCGTATGTGGTGGGGGTGGACGCCTGCCCGGGTGGCTGGGTGGCGGTGGCCCTGCGGGGCGGCCGGTTTACGGGTGCCGATACGGACGCGGCGCTGGCGGCGCTGCTGACGCGGGTGCCGGCGGGCGCCGTGGTGGCGGTCGACATTCCACTGGGGCTGCTGGAGGCGGGGCGGCGGCGCGCGGACGAATTGGCGCTCGACCGCGTGGCCCCGCACCGCGCGCGGGTCTTCCCGGTGCCGCCGCGCCCGGTGTGGGAGGAGCCCGACTACGACGCTGCCAAGGAGCGCTGCCGGCGCCTCACGGGCTCGATGCTGTCCCGTCAGTCCTGGGGCCTGGCGACGAAGCTGCGGGAGGCCAACGCCTGCCGCGACGGCGGCGAACGGCGCCTGTACGAGGTGCACCCCGAGGTCTCCTTCGCGGCCATGAACGGCGGCCACCCGGTGGCCGCGAGCAAGAAGAGCTGGAACGGCCAGGTCCAGCGGCGGCGGCTGCTCGGCGAGCAGCGCATCGTCCTGCCCGACGAACTCGGCCCGGCGGGCCGGGTGCCGCCCGACGACGTCCTGGACGCCGCGGCGGCGGCCTGGAGCGCGCACCGGATCGCCCTCCGCACCGCGGTGAGCCTGCCCGACCCGCCCGAGACGACGCGCGACGGGCTCCCGGTCGCCATCTGGTACTGACCGCAGCGGGCGTACTGACCGGAGCGTACTGACCGGAGCGGCCTGTGCCGGCCGCGTCCGGCCGACCCAGCCCGCTCCGGTACGGGGCTCCGGTACCGGGCTCCAGTACGGGGCGAAGTGCGGGAAGCGGGAAGCCGCCCGGCCCCCTCCGCCGGGCGGCCTCCCGTTCGCCGGTCCGCCAGGCGTCAGATGGAGACCCCGCGCGAGCGCAGATACGCGACGGGGTCGACGTCCGAGCCGTAGCGCGGACCGGTGCGCACCTCGAAGTGGAGGTGCGGTCCGGTGGCGTTGCCGGTGGCGCCGGAGCGGCCGATGCGCAGGCCGGCGTCCACCGTCTGGCCGGGGCGCACCGCCAGCGAGGACAGGTGCGCGTACTGGGTGTAGAGGCCGTCGGAGTGGCGGATCACCACTTCGTAGCCGTAGGAGCCGCCCCAGCCCGCGGTCACCACGACGCCCGCGGACGCCGCGCGCACCCCGGTGCCGACGGGCACCACGAAGTCGACGCCGGTGTGGTGGCCGCTGGCCCAGCGCGGGCCGCGGACGCCGTACGACGTGCCGAGCGGGCCGCTGACCGGGGTCATGTGGCGGCGCTGGGCGGAGGGCCGGCGGGCGCTGTGGGCCGAGGTGCCCGATGTCGTGGCCCCTGCCTTGCCGGCCTGTTGGTGACTACTTCGCGCGGAGCGCGGCTGCTTGGTGTGTGGCCGTTTCGCCTGCGGCTGCTTCCCGTGTGCCGCCGCCGTGCGCGCCGCGCCGGTGCGGGAGGGGAAGGCGAGCCGCTGACCGGGGTAGATCTTGTCCGGGTCGGAGCCGATGGTGCGCCGGTTGGCGCGATAGAGCGCCTTCCAGCCACCGCTTACGAACTCGCGCTGCGCGATGCGCGACAGGGAGTCCCCGGGCACCACCCGGTACGGCCCGGAGCCGGTGGCGTGCCGCCGCGGGGCGGTGGAGTGGTGGCGGGATCCCGTGGAGTTGCGTGACCCCGCCGAGTGTCCGGAACTCGCGGAGTGGCCGGAGCCGCCGCGGTTCGCGCCGGACGCGGGCCGGCTGTCGCGGGTCAGCCGCCCCCGGACCGAGCAGACCGGCCACGCGCCCGGACCTTGGCGGCGCAGTACCGCCTCGGCCACGGTGATCTGCTGGGCCCGGGTGGCCAGGTCGGCCCGGGCGGCGTACTTGGTGCCGCCGTAGGCCTCCCAGGTGTGCTGGGAGAACTGCAGCCCGCCGTAATAGCCGTTGCCGGTGTTGATGTTCCAGTCGCCACCGCTCTCGCACTCGGCGACCTTGTCCCAGGTTTCCGAGGGGGCCGCGACGGCCACATCGGCGCCCAGGAGCGGCAGGACGATGCTCACGCTGCCCACGGTGAGGGCGGCACACAGGGGCGAGATCCGGCTGGGCGGTGCGGAACGGCGGTGACTTCCTCGTTGGGCCATGGGCCTGTTCCCTCCACGAGCGTTCGACTCGCCCACCGGCAGCCCCGGCGGGCTGTACGAGTACCGCAGCCGGGCGGTGCAGGTCACAAGGCGCTGGGGGTCTCACGGACCGCCGCGCGCCGTCGAACGCCACCCCCGCGGAAGCTGATGCTCCATCAGCACCGCACGGCAAGGCGCGTGGAGGACCGGGGGCGCACGGCTCGGCCCGTGGCCGGCGGCGGCCTGGACGCGGCGGGCCCCCGTCGCGCCCGGCCCGGCGACGGGGCCGAGCCCCGCGGCGTCCGGGCGGGGGCGGGAAATGATTCTTTCCCGGTGCGGACGGACCGGGTAATCCTCGGGATTGGTTTACCCACCCCGTCGGCACCGCAGGCCGCGATGGGGGACGAAATACGCGTGGTACGAGGGAGATCGGGCGGCACCGGGCCCGGCACTCCGCCGCCGCCCGGAATCCGCCGGCCCCCGCGCCGGGCCGGTCCCCCGCTCCCGCCCTGGGGGATCCGGCCGGGAGGAGAGGGGAAAAGCGCCGTGGGGCGGCAGAACCCATCCGCCGGAGAGCGGGGCAGAAGAGGAAGAGAAGCGGGAGAGAGAAGGAGAGGAGGAGAGGGAGAGAAGAACGGGAGAAGAAGTACGGCGGCGTCATGCGGGCCGTAGCGGCCGGGCCTGCGCGTTCGCGCCGGCCGTAGATGGCCGTAGCCGGCCGTAGCCCTCGGGCAACGCCCCGCACGCGAAGCGACGTCGCACTTGTTTCGACAGGTCGTCATCGAGTCGCCGCGCACGGCATATCAGATCCGGACACGAAGATGATCCGTTCCGTGCCCGGGCGGATGCATTTGCGCTCGCCGGCGCTCGGTTCGATCGCACGGCCAGGCCCTGGAGCGGCGCTTGTTGTACGAGGCGGGCCGTATGGCGACTATCGGCGCGGACCGCGAATCGCCCCTTCCCGGCGGTATCCCCGGACGGCCCGTCGTAGCGGAGGTCACCGGCCCGGTGCGGGGCCTGGGGCGGCGTCTCGCCGTGGCCGGGGCCGGGCGGGACGGCCGCCCGCGGACCCGCTCCTTCCTGGGGGTATGGATGCGAGAGGTCCCGTCTGGGGGGCGCCGTGCGGAGTTCCCGCCTCCGATCCGGGGACGGATCCTCCTTCATGCCCCGGGCCGACGAGGAGCGTCGGCTGCGCGGTGAGTCCTTATATCGCTGTCGTCGGTGCCTCGTGGGCGAGGCGCCCCTTCTCATCCGTATCGATTTACCGCATCCTCGATCCGCGGACTCCGCCCCGGCCCGGGACGTGGGACGGAGCATGTCGACTGAGGGGTTCCTTACCCGGTCGGATGGATTTGCGGCGCACCGTGAGGCGTTCGGCCTGCGGGCCGGGGCTGGGACGGAGTGGGGCGGAGGCGGAACCCGCCGCTACGTGGCAGGGCCGTAAAATCGACCTTGTGCGTGAACCGTCCCTTCTCGGCCGTGCGATATCCGCTCTGCCGTGCGAGGCTCAGGTCCGGCCCGAGGCGCGGGGCGGAGCCGGTGCTACTGGCCGGAGCCGCAAAACGATGCCGCTCGCGAGGGCCGGGATGAGCGGCGGGATAGGAGAAGATCCGCCGCACCGTCGCGCTTCTCCCGAAAGGCGATCGCCGCCCGGGCCCGGAAACTGGCGGAGAATCAGGCGGTCCACGTATAGCGGGAGGCGTGCCGCCGCGCATACCATGTCAATCACATCGACTTCCTCCGCAGACCGCCCGCCGGGGCGGTTTGTGAATAATCAACTCTCCCCGCCGCCCAGCCGGGACCCCCGAGGGCACCAGTCCCTCTTTATCCAGGGCCCCGTCCGCCGGTGAGCGGTAAGGGTCCGCGGCCGGGCTCGCACTGCCAGGGGAGCGCACCGCGCCTACGGCGTACGGCGGTCATCGCCGCTCGCCGCCGTACGTGATGTGTCGTATCCATGCGTACGCCATGCCGCTGGACGCCTGCTCAGGGGGCGCACGCTGCGCCGTCGCATGCCGCCGACCGCCTGTCGAACACCGGGCCGGGCCCGCTCGCCCGCCGCCGCGGGGGCGGCAGCGGGCGATGCCGACGAGCGGGGACCGCTGCCGGTACGAGACGGGACCGCCGCCGGCCTTGGCTCAGGGCTTGCGCGCCAGGCCCGCGTAGACGGTGACCGGCGGGTCGTCGGGGGCGAGTTCTTCCTCTTCGGCGCCCGGCCGCCAGTGCGACACCAGGACCGGCGCCGGGCCGACGGGCTCCAGGCCGTGGAAGAACCTCGCCACCTCCGCCCGGCTGCGTGGCCGCAGGGTCACGCCACCCTGGCGGTACAGGGACACGACCCGCTCCGCCTCCTCCTCGCTGCCGTCGGCGGTGGCATGCGAGAACACCAGATGGCTGCCCGGGGCGAGCGCGTCCATCAGACCGTGCACCAGGTCGTAGGCGCCGTCCTCGTCGGGGATGAAGTGCATGAGCGAGATGAGGGAGAGGGCGACCGGTCGGCTCAGGTCGAGCACATCGGTGGCCAGCTCGATGATTCTCCCGGGCTCGCGCACATCCGCTTCGAGGTAGTGGGTGGCGCCTTCCGGGGTGCTGCGCAGCAGGGCTTCGGCGTGGCGCAGCACGATGGGGTCGTTGTCCGTGTAGACCACGCGGGAGTCGGGGGCGATCCGCTGGGCGATCTGGTGGAGGTTGGGCTCGGTGGGTATCCCGGTGCCGATGTCGAGGAACTGGCGGGTGCCTGAGCGGGCCAGCCACTCGGTCGCGCGGTGCATGAACAGGCGGTTGATCCTGGCCGAGTCTCTGACGGTCGGGTCGATGTCGAGCACCTGCACGGCCAGTTGCTCATCGACGGGGTAGTTGTTCTTGCCGCCGAGTATGTAGTCGTAGACGCGGGCCGGATGGGGCCTGCTGGTGTCGATTCTGGTGGGCTCTGGCCCGGATGTTGCTGACATGGTGCGCTCCATGGGGGTCGGCGCGGTGGTGCCGGTGTGCGGGTATGGACGCGGGTGCGGATGTGTCAGGAGACCAGGAAGTCGGCCTTGCCGGCCTTGGCGCCCTGGATGAAGGCGATGATCTCGCTGCGGGTGTAGATCAGCGCCGGGCCCTCCGGATCGGTGGACTGTCGGAGCGCGACCCGGCCGTCGTCCAGTTTCCGGGCCTCGACGCAGTTGCCGCCGTTGCCGCCGCTCCACGGCTTGTGCCAGCCCTCGGTGCCGAGGTCGGCCGCGCGCATGCCGTTGAAAATGCGATCCATTCAGAGCTCCTTGCGGAAATCGCGGAGGATTTCCTTTGTGCGTCGTGCGGTTGCCGCCTGGGCCGCCATGCGGTCCAGGACCTCCAGATGGGAGGCCACCTCGACACGTTCGTCGAGGTAGACGGCGCCGGTCAGGTATTCGACGTAGACCATGTCCGGCAGTTCGGGTACAGCGAAGCGGAAGAGGACGAAGGGCCCGTAGGTGCCTGGGTGGTGTCCCGAGGAGAACTCCGCTATCTGCAGGGTGACATTGGGCCGCTCGGTGGCCGTCAGCAATCGGTCGATCTGGCCCCGCATGACCTCGGGGGTGCCCACGGGGCGGCGCAGCACGGTCTCGTCCAGCACCACCCACAGATGCGGGGCGTCCTCGCGGGTGAGCAGCGTCTGGCGCTCCATGCGCAGGGCGACATGCCGCTCGGACTCCTCGGGGTCGACCTGGCCGACGGCGCCGGTGCGCATGATGGCCCGGGCGTAGTCCTCGGTCTGCAGCAGGCCGGGGACGAAGTGCGGCTCGTATGCGCGGATGACCGCGGCGGCGCCCTCCAGGCTGACATGCACGCTGAACCAGTCCGGCAGGATGTCGTGGAACCGCTGCCACCAGCCGGGCCGGTTGGCGTCCTCGGTGAGGGTGATGAACCCCTCGGCCTCGCCGCCGGTGACGCCGTAGGCGTCCAGCAGCATCCGCACATACGGGATCTTCAGGGCGACCTCGGCGGTCTCCATCCTGCGGATGGTGGCGGGGGCCACATGCAGCACCTTGGCGGCCTGCTCGCGCTTGAGACCTGCACTTTCACGCAGCTCCCGCAGGCGCTTGCCAAGCACGACTTGGCCCACGGTCGGGGCGGACCGCGGTTCACTCACTTCTACCTCCCGCAGCTGATGCCCGCAGTGTGTCATGCCCCGAATGGAGCGGACACACTGCACTTGCGACTCTGCACTTTTCAGAGTGCCCCTTGCCAAGTGCACGAGGCGTTACGCATAGTGGCGTCGTGATCCCGTCAACTCCCGCGGCGCCGCCCAGGCCCGGCCACAGGCAGCGTCTGGAGCTGCCGCCCACGCTGTTCGCCGAGGCCGGATACGACGCCATCGCCCTGCCGGAGCGGCATGGACGTCAGGTCATGGAGCTGCTGCCCAGGGCGGGCTGTGTCTACTCCGCCGTCGGCCGATGGTGGTGGATCGTTCCGCCGCGCTCGGACTGTGGGCTCAACTGGCCCGCGATAGCTCTGTATTCGGTCGGCGCGGTGGTGTCCGACGCGCCGCCGGGGCGGCCGGATCCGGTGGCCGAGGCGCCCCGGCTGATCCACCGGCCCGAGGGCACCGTGCCCTACACCCATCCGCTGGTGCTGCATATCGCCGTGTGCGTGGTCGCCGGAGTCTCCCCGACCTGGCCGGCCCGGCCGGGGCCGTAACGTTCCGGCGGCCCCGTCAGAGGCCGCGGTCCGCCCGGGGTCCCACCCGCCTGGCGCCCCACCCGTCCGGGGCCTCACCCGTCCGGGGTCCGTCCAGCCGGTCGGACCCCGGAGCCCCGTATCCGCCGTCAGGAACCGTTGTCGGTCTGCAGATACGCGGCGGGCCGCGGATAGCGGCGCATGGTGCCCCCGCCGGGCGGGTCGTCGCTGTCCATAAAGGGCAGCGGGGCGGGCGGAGTGACCTCGGCCGGAGCGGCCTGGGCCGGGTCGGGGGCGGAGTCGGTGACGACCGGCATGTAGATCAGCGTGTCGTCCGTCGACATGTCCCCCGCGACGGCGGCCGGGTCCGGCGCGTAGACCGTCATCCGGCCGCCACCCGTCTGCACAGGCCGAGCGGGCTGTGCGGGCTGCGGCGCGCTCGGTTGCGGCGCCTGCACCTCCTGTAGTGACTGCGGCGCCTGCTGCAGGGCCTGCTGCATGGCTTGCAGCCGGGCGTAGGCGCCCGTCGTCTGCTGGGACTGGTAGAGCGGCATCTGGCCGGCGGGGGTGTACGCGGCGGGGGTCAGCTCGGCCATGGGCTGTGCCTGGGGCTGCGGATAGGCCGCGGGCATCGCCTGCTGCGCCGCGTACCCCCCGTAGGTGCCCTGTGCCGTCTGGAGCGGGGTGGCGGGGTACAGGGCCGGTTGCAGCTGTTGCTGTTGCTGTTGTTGCTGCTGCGCGGACGCGAGCAGCATCTGGAGCTCGGTCTGCGGTTGCGGCAGCGCGTACGAGGGTTGCTGTGGCAGGGCGTAGGAGGCGTACGAGGGCTGCTCCAGCGCGTACGACGGCTGCTGGGGCAGGGCGTACGAGGGCTGCTCCAGCGCGTACGACGGCTGCTGGGGCAGGGCGTACGAGGGCTGTTCCAGGGCGTAGGACGGCTGCTGGTCGAGGGAGGGCTGCGGGGCGTACCAGGCCGTGCCGTACAGCACCGTGCTCAGCCCGGTCAGCAGTCGTTGCACATCCGGCTGGGAGCGCACCACCAGCCGCATGAACTGGCTGCTGCTGCCCAGCTTGTTGCCGCATTCACGGACCAGCACGCCGTGTTCGGACAGCAGCCGGTCGCGCACCTGGGCGCCGTCCGCGCCCTCCGGGAGTTTGACGAAGACGAAGTTGCCCTGGGAGGGATAGACCGTCAGCCCGGGCAGATTGGCCAGTTGGGCGGTCATCTCCTGCCGGTCGCGGCTGAGCATGCGCAGGCTCTGCGCGTACTCCGGCTGGTATCGCTTCAGCATGAAGACGATGACCTCGGCGAAGGAGTTGAGATTCCACTTCGGCAACCGGGAACGTATCTGGATGGCGAGCGCCGGATTGGCCACCAGATAGCCGAAACGGACGCCGTGCAGCCCGAAGTTCTTACCGAGGCTGCGCAGCACAATGACATTGGGCCGCAGCACCGCCTCGTCCACGACACTCGGATATGCCTCCGAGTCGGCGAACTCCAGGAAGGACTCGTCGATGACGACCAGGTCGAGATCGGCGAGGGCGTCCATCATGGCGACGACGGCGTGCCGGGGCAGCAGTCCGCCGTCGGGGTTGTTGGGGTTGCAGATCACCGCGACCCGCGAACCCCGCGACCTCACGAAGGAGACGAAGGCGTCCGGGTCGAGCCGGAAGCCGTCCATCTCCGGGAGCTGGAACATGTCGACGCGCTTGCCGGTCTCCATCGGCTGGTCGGTCCACCGGCCGAAGGTGGGGATCGGCACCGCCAGGCTCTCCTTGACCAGCAGATGGTCGATCCAGGTGATGAGCTCGGTCGAGCCGTTGCCCATCGCCATGGTCTGCGGCTGCAGCCCGAGCAGGCTGGCCAGTTCGGCGGTGATGGTGTCGGCCGAGCTCGGGTAGTACGTGAGGATGTCCCGCAGCCGGACCGCCAGCACCGCGAACATCGCGGGGGTGGGGAAGTACGGGTTGCAGGGGATGCAGAAGTCGACGACGTCCTGTCCCAGTCCCGCCCGGGAGAGCGAGAAATACGACGGGCTGTGGTTGGTGCCACGGAACAGCTCCATGGCATTCCCGGAATTGCCGACTGCGGCAACAGTCACAGCAGGACCTCCTCGGTCACGGGGCCGTGCGGAGACGACCGTTGCTGCTCTGTCTCCAGAGCCTGCTGCATGATCCCGCAAACGTTGGTCTACTGAGCATTTTCGTGGGGTGTTTGAGAAGTTCGGGACAAGGGAACAAGTGAGCGGTTATCATTCCGCCTCAACATCCTGTTCGGACCGGTTCTGTCCGGCTACCCAGACTGCCACCTGAGCCCGGGAATTGAACCCTAGCTTGCTCAGAATGCGCTCGATATGACCCTCGGCGGTGCGCTGGGCGATCACCAGCGCGGCCGCGATCTCCTTGTTGCTCAGCCCCCGCGCCACCAGACGTGCGATCTCGGTCTCCCGCGGGGTCAGCGGAGAGGGCTGCTCACCCTCCCCGGCCGGGGCCCGGGCGGGCAGTTGGTCCTGGAGCGCGTAGGCCAGCGCCTCGTCGTAGGAGAGCCGGGCGCCCTCCTTCACGGCCGCCTGGAACGCCTGCTTGCCCAGGGACCGGCGGGTGTCCGCCTCACAGCCCTCGTGGTAGCGGACGAGGTGGCCGTAACCCGACAGCGGGGCGCCGATGTGGTGCCAGATGTTCCGCAGGGCGCCCAGCAGCCTGGCTGCCCGCTGGTACTGGCTCTGCGCGGCCGAGATCCAGGCCATCACCTCCAGATTGACCCCGACCCCCAGCGGATCGTCGAGCGAGCGGTTGAAGTTCAGGCTCTCCCGCTCCAGGGCGGCCGCGCGCTCGTGGTCGCCCTGGCGCCACACCTCGACGCCGAGCGCCATCGTCGCGTACGCCCGGTGCCAGCCCTCCTCGTACGCGTCGCACACCGCCAGCGACTCCTCGCCCACCGCGATGGCGCGTGGCGAGTCACCCAGGAACGAATGCGCCAGGGAGAGCCGGATCAGGGCGAGCGCAAGACCCACCGGATCGTGGGCGGCGCGATGGCGCGCCACGGCCTCCTCGTACAGCTCGATCGCGGACTCGGTGTCGCCCCGGCACATGGCGACCATCCCGGAGTAGAGCGCGACATAGCCGAGGATCGCCTCCTGGCGCAGCCGGGCGCCGAGCTCCCGGCACTCGTCCAGCATGGCGGCGGCCGCGTCGACATCGGACTGGATGATGGCCAGCCAGCCGTCGGTCCACAGCGCGCGGGCGCGCGCCTCGGTCGGCTCGGGGCACAGGACCAGGCCCCGGTCCAGCCAGCCGCGCCCCTCGGTGAGGTAGTAGCTGGTGATCCAGTGGTAGAGGAGATCGGTCGCGATACCGAGCCCGGCCGCCGCCTGCCCTGGCTCGGCGAAGCTGTACTCCAGCGCGGCGCGCAGATTGGCGTGTTCCTGCTGGAGCCGGGTGAACCACGGCACCTGCGAGGGGCCGAACAGCTCGGCGCGCGCCGTGGCCGCCAGCCGCTGGTAGTAGTCCCGGTGGCGGCGCAGCCGCTCCGCCTCCTCCCCGGCCGCGGCGAGCCGTTCCCGGCCGTAGTGGCGCAGGGTGTCCAGCATCCGGTAGCGCACCGCCTCCGGGTGGTCCTCCCGGATCAGCACGGACTTGTCCACCAGGCCGGCCACCAGGTCCAGGACCTCGTCGTGGTCGATCCCGTCCCCGCCGCACACCGCCTCGGCCGCCTCCAGGTCCAGGCTCCCGGCGAACACCGAGATCCGGGCCCACATCAGCTGCTCCTTGCCGGTGCACAGGTCGTAGCTCCAGTCGACGAGCGAGCGCAGCGTCTGGTGGCGGGGCAGGACCGCCCGCGAGCCCGTGGTGAGCAGCCGGAACCGGTCGTCCAGCCGGTCGAGCAGCTGCCGTACGGACAGCGCCCGCAGCCGTACGGCCGCCAGCTCGATGCCCAGCGGAATGCCGTCCAGCCGGCGGCAGACCCCCTCCACCGCGTCCCGGTTGGCCTCGGTGACGGCGAACCCGGGCAGGATGGCGCCGGCCCGCTCCACGAACAGCCGCACCGCGTCGCACTGCGCCAGGGCCGCGACGGACAGCCGGGGGCCCTCGGCGTCCGGCAGCGCCAGCGCCGGGACGGGCAGCGTCTGCTCACCGGCCGTGCCCAGCGCCTGCCGGCTGGTGACCAGGACGCGCAGCCGCGGGGCCTCGCGCAGCAGCCGGCCGGTGAGCAGCGCACACGCTTCGACCAGCTGCTCGCAGTTGTCCAGCAGGATCAGCGCCTGTTTGTCCCGCAGATGGTCGACCAGGGCCTCGACCGCGGGCCGGGAGGAGTGGTCCCGCAGCTCCAGCGCCTCGCTCACGCTCTGCGCCAGCAGCCCGGGGTCGGCCAGCGCGGCCAGCTCGACCAGCCACACCCCGTCCGGGAACGCCCGGCGCGCGTCCTCGGCCACCCGTAGTGCCAGCCGGGTCTTGCCGACCCCGCCCACTCCGGTCAGGGTCACCAGCCGTGAGGCGGACAGCATCCGCTTGACCTCGGCCGTTTCATGCCGACGTCCCACAAAGCTCGTCACCTCGGCCGGCAGCCTTCCGGTGTGCCGACCGTTCGAGGTGCCTGATACCACCGCGCTCATGGATGCCTCGAACCAGTCCCGGCCCTCGGGCCTCGCGCGACCGGGCCGACGCTTCCAGGCTATGCCCGGCGCTTTCCGGGGCGTGCAGGGCCCCGGGGACGTTGCATGAGGTCGGGGCGAAATGGGGAGAATGGCATTGATGCGTCATTTGAGCCGGATGGTGGGGCGGGCGAACGAGGTGACCGAAGCCCGGAGGCTGCTCGGACGTACGCGGCTGCTCACCCTCACCGGCGTCGCGGGGGTCGGCAAGAGCCGGCTGGCGCTCGGCGTGGCCGACCTGGTGCGCGGGGACTTCCCGGACGGTGTGTGGACCGCCGAGCTCGCCGCGCTGGAGGACCCGGACCTGCTCCCGCAGACCGTCGCGAGCGCGGTGGGGCTGCGCGACCAGGCCGCCCGGTCCGCGGTGGAGGTGCTGGGCGACCATCTGCGCGACAAACGGGCGCTGCTGCTCCTCGACAACTGCGAGCACCTGATCGAGCCCTGCGCGCTGCTCGCCGACCGCCTGCTGCGCCGGGCGCCTCGGCTGTGTCTGCTGGTCACCAGCCGCGAGCCGCTGCGGGTGGAGGGGGAGGCGGTCCTGTGGGTGCCCTCGCTGCCCGTGCCCGAGCCGCACCGGCGGCACAGCCCCCAGACGCTGGCCCGCTACCCGGCGGTGCAGCTCTTCGTGGCCCGCGCGGCGCGGGTGTCGCCCTCGTTCACCCTCGACGTGCACAACGGCGACGCCGTGGCCCTGCTGTGCGGGCGGCTCGACGGCCTCCCGCTGGCCATCGAACTGGCCGCGGTCGGGCTGCGGACCCTCAGCCCCGATCAGGTCCTGGACCAGCTGGACCAGTGGCTGGAGCCCGTGGCGGGGGAGCGCACAGCGGGGGAGCGCACAGCGGGGGAGCGCACAGCGGGGGAAGCCGGTGCGACCCGCGCCCGCCACGAGACTCTGGGCGCGGCCGTCGACTGGAGCTTCGACCTGTGCTCCCCGGCCGAGCGGACCCTGTGGGCCCGGGTGTCGGTGTTCGCCGGGGACTTCGGCCTGCCGGCGGCGGAGGAGGTCTGCGCCGGCGACGGCGTCGAGCGCGAGGACGTGCTCGACCTGCTGGCCGGGCTGGTCGACAAGTCGATCCTGGTGCGGGAGGAGCGCGGCGACGAGGTCCGCTACCGGCTGCTGGAGACGATCCGGCGGTACGGCCGGGCGCGGCTGGCCGGATACGGGCAGGTGGCCGCGGTGCGGCGGCGCCACCGCGACTGGTACCGCGCCCTGGTGATCGAGGCCGAGGGGCAGTGGCTCACCGCGCGGCAGGAGGAGTGGCTGACCCGGCTGCGCGGCGAGCTCGCGAACCTCCGTACGGCCCTGGAGTTCTGCTGCGCCGAGCCCGGCGAGGCCCGCGCGGGGCTGGAGACAGCCGCGGGGCTGTGGCCCCACTGGATCTGCGGCGGCAGCCTCGCCGAGGGCCGCCACTGGCTCGAACAGGCGCTGTGGCTCGCCCCCGAGGACAGCGTGGCCCGCGGCACGGCGCTGTGGGTGGACGCGTGGCTCGCGGCGCTCCAGGGGGACACGGCCTCGGCGCTGCCCCGGCTCGACGAATGCCGGGAGCTGGCCCTGCGGCTCGGGCACGAGCCCACCCTGGTCCGCGCCACCCAGCACCGCGGCGCGCTCGCGCTGTACGAGGGCGACTTCCCGCGGGCGATCCGCCTCATCGAGAAGGCGCTGGAGGGCCACCGCGCGGCCCGCGACCGGAACGGCATGATGACCGCCCTCTACCAGCTGACCATGGCCTGCGCCCTGTCCGGCGACGCCCGCGCGGCGGTCTACGGCGAAGAGTGCCTGGCGCTGTGCGAGGCCGCCGGGGCCCAGTGGGCCCGCTCGTACGCGCTGTGGGCGCTCGGTCTGCACACCTGGCACAGCGGCGACCGGCGGCGGGCGACCGCGCTGGTACGGGACGCCCTGCGGACCCGCTGGGTGGTGCGCGACGGGTGGGGGATGGCGCTGTGCCTCGAGGTGCTGGCCTGGACCGCGGCCTTCGGCGGGCAGCCCGGGCACGGCGCGCGGCTGATGGGCGCGGCGGACGCGATGTGGAGCTCCATGGGCACCTCGCCCTCGGGATTCCGGCACCTGGCCGCCGTACACGACGAGGTCGCCACCCGGCTCCGCACCGACCTGGGGACCCGCGCGTACGCCGCCGCGTACCGGGCGGGGGCCCGGCTGACGGCCGACGAGGCCGCGGCCACCGCCCTGCACGACCCGCCCCGCCTCCACCCCCACGGCCGTCGCGCGGCCTCGGCCGGAGCGTGAGCCGCTGTCGCGGCGCCGGGTGGTGCCGTCGTGCTCCGCGTGCTCGCGGTCGTCGGGCGGCTTCGGCCGACGCGTGAGCTGCTGGCTTGGCGTGGGTGGGGCCCGGCGGGCGCCGTTGGGCTGCCGGGCCGTGGCGCCGGGTGGCTGCCCTGCCCGCCCTCGTGGCAGTTGCGCGGCCTGGACTGGTGCGTGGGCCGCTGGCTTGGGGCGGGGTGGTTCCGTCGGGCCCTGCACGCTCGCGGTCGTCGCGCGGCCCGGCGTGCCTGAGCCGCTGGCTTGGGGCGGCTCGCGCGCTCGCGGCCGTCGCGCGGGCTGGACCGGTGTGTGAGCAGCCGACCCGGTGCGAGGCAGCCGTCATCCCGCCTCGCTCTTAGGCCCGCGGCCATCTCGTGGCCTGGACCGGCACGTGAGCCGTCGGCTCGGCGCGGGTGGGTTCCGTCAGGCCCGGCACCCCCATAGCTGTCGCGCGGCCTCAGCCGGCGCGGGGCCGCCCGCGCAGCGAGGGTGCGACGCGCCCCGCCTTCACGGGCCCGCCCGGGCTCCGCCGGGCTGCCGGGCCCCGCCGGGCCGCGGTGCGGCGTCGGTGGGTGCATCGGGTCGCGTGGGGAGATCTCCCCGCTGAACGGCGACCTGGGGCCCGGAGACCGCAGGGGCCATCCAGGGGCCGCGACCCCCGGGACGGGCGCCGCAGCGGCGGATCGGGTACCCATGCGGGGATTTCTCCCCTCCCCGGGAGATCCGCCCGGACGCATGCTGGTGGTCGTCTCGATTCCGGATTCCGCCGGAAGTCGGCGGAAGATCGAAGGCCCCAGCCATGTGTGATCATCAGCCCCCCTGTCCGCCCGCCGACGCCACGGACCACGACTCGGCGCGTCTCGTGGCGACCCACCCCGAACAAGGGTGGAGCCTGCTGTGCAATGGCGTGGTGGTCTTCGCGGACACGGGTGAACTGCTCCCCGACGGACGGGTCATCCCCGCCCCCCGTAGCTGTCCGGACCAGGCCGCATGAACGCCTCGACAGTGGCCCTGGCCTCGCAGCCAGGCACCTTCCGCCGCCCGGCGCGGCGTGGTGCCCGTGTCGCCGACCGCGGGATCTCCTGGGTGCTGCCGCGCCACCCCTCCTCGGTGCCCAGCGCCCGTCGGCTGGTCCTGTCGCAGCTGGCCGTATGGGCGCTCGCGGGATCGGCGGACGACGCCGAACTGCTGGTCAGTGAGGTGGTCACCAACGCGCTGCGCTATACCGGCGGGGCGGTCCGGCTGACGCTGTGCCTGTGTCCCGCGGACGGCACCATGCGCTGTGAGGTGGAGGACGCCGACCCCACGCTTCCGCAGTCGCGCCAGGCCTGCGAGGACGACGAGGGTGGCCGAGGCCTCTACATGATCGATCTGCTGGCCCGCTCATGGGGCAGCCACCGGACCGGGACGGGCAAGACCGTGTGGTTCGAACTGCACGTCCGTCCCGGCGCCGGCCAACATCGGCACGCCGACATCTGACCTACGACGAAAGGAGATGCCATCGGACGCTACAGCGCATACACGCACTCCGTGATGCCGAAACGGCCCGGGGACCGGAAGGTGAGTGCCCTCCACCGCGACTTCCGTCCCCGGGCCTCGACATGCCCGCACCCGCTGTAGCGCGAACACCGATTCCGTGGGACATCACCAATCACTGTCGTATTGGTTGATCACCTTTGTATCACTCGTGTAGCCTTGCCATCGCAGTGAGTAGCACACTTTCCGGCTTATCGCAGCGAGTTGGGGCGTGAGGGGGCTACTGTGATGGACCGGACCGACAACTCCTGGTTACCAGGCACCTTAATCGGGCGCGCCGATGAACTGGCGGCGCTGAGGGATCATGCCGAGGCGGCGCGCTCCGGGCGCGCCGGTCTTGTGATCCTCTCCGGCCCGGCCGGTATCGGCAAGACGACTTTGCTGCACGCCTTTGTGAACGGCGGGGCGTGCCAGGGCATGACGGTGCTCCAGGGCCGGTGCGGCGAGGTCGTGACCAACGCGGGCTACGGCGGCGTACGGGCCCTGTTCGGCAGCTTGGGGCTCGCCGAGTCCGGGGACCGAGGCGTTCATGAGTCCCCGCTGCTGAAGGGCAGCGCAGGCCGTGCGCTGCCCGCCCTGCGGCCCGCCCCCGCCGAGGAGGAGCCGGGTACGGCCGCGACCGTCTATCCCGTACTCCACGGGCTCTACTGGCTCACGGTCAACCTGACGGCGCGCGGCCCGCTGGTGCTGGTCCTGGACGACGCCCACTGGTGCGACGAGCGGTCGCTGCGCTGGATCGACTTCCTGCTGCGCCGCGCGGACGATCTGCCGCTGCTGGTGGTGCTGGCCCAGCGCACCGAGGCCGAACCGGCCGCCCCAGGCGCGCTCGCGGATATCGCGGCCCAGTCCCGCTCCACGGCGATCCGCCTGGAGCCGCTGACCGACGACGGGGTCGGGGAGATGGTCGGGCGGGTCTTCCCGACGCCCGACCATGGCCTCGACACCGCCTTCGTCGAGCGCGCCGCCGCCGTCTCCGGGGGCAACCCCCTGATGCTCGCCAAGCTGCTGAGCGAACTGCGGTCCATGGGGGCCTCGCCGGACGAGAAGAGCCTGGGCGCGGTCGCCGAAGTGGGCCAGGGCGTGGTCGCGCTGTCCGTACGCGCTCTGATGGGACGGCTGGCCCCCTGGGTGCGTGATGTGGCCACCGCGATCGCGGTGCTCGGCGAGGTGGACTCAAAGCAGGCTGAGCACGTCGGGGCGCTGGCCGGGGTGCCCGTCGCGCTGGTCGAGGAGGCGGTGGCGGTGTTGCGGGGCGCCGAGGTGGTGGCCCCCGACCGGGTGGACGTGGCGCATGACGTGGTGCGCTCGGCGGTGCTCGACTCGTCCGCGACCGAGGAGCTGGGCGAGCTGCGGGCCAGGGCGGCCCTGCTGCTCAGCGACGCGGGGCGGCCCGCCGAGGAGGTCGCGGGCCAGCTTCTGCTGGTGCCCGTGGTGGACCAGCCGTGGATGCGGCGGGTCCTGCGGGAGGCGGCGGCGGGGGCCGAGACCCGGGGCGCCCCCGAGGCGGCGGTCCGCTATCTGTACCGGGTCCTGGAGGCGGAGCCGCACAGCGTGTCGGCGCGCGCCCAACTGGCCAGATCGCTGGCGGAGATCAACCCGCCCGAGGCCATCGCGCTGCTGGCGGAGGCGCTGGCGCTGGCCGAGGACGTACGGGTGAAGGCGACCCTCGCCGTGCAGTTCGGGTTCGCCTGTCTGACCGTGCAGCAGGCGCCCGCCGCCGTACGGGTGCTCGGCGAGGTCCTGGACGCGCTGGAGGACGAGCTGGGGGCCGACCCCCACCCCGACCTCGCGGCTCGCGAACTGCGCGCCCTCGTCCAGTCGGTGCTGCTGATCACCGGGTGCGACGAGAAGGCGACGATCGCCGCCGTCCGCGGCCGTTTCGCGCGGATGGCCGCCCCGGCCGGGGACACCCCGGCGCAGCGCCAGACGCTGGCCATGATGAGCGTGCTGACGGCGATGGACGGCCGCTCGGCGGAGCGGGCGGTGCGTCAGGCCCGGCGTGCGCAGCGGGCGTCGGACGCCGCGACCGGCACCCTGCCGCTGATCTTCTCCGCGTTCACCCTCGGCCTCGCCGACGACGCCCAGGGCTCGCTGGAGGCGTTGGATCTCTCGCTGCGCTACAGCCAGGAGAACGCGGCGGTGTGGACGTATGTGCTCGGTCTTTCCACCCGTTCCGTGATGCTGCACACGATGGGCGAGATCCCCGACGCTCTGGCGGACGCCCAGACGGCGGTGGAGATCATCGCCGATGAGCGGTGGAGCGGCAATGTGACCATGCCGCAGACGGCGCTGGCCACCGCGCTCGTCGACCGCGGTGAGCCGGAGCGGGCCGAGGCGCTGCTGGAGCGGATCGCCCGGCCGAACCTGGACGGCTTCGTGATGGAGTACCACTGGTATCTGATGGCGCGGGCACGGGCCCGGTGGGCGCTGGGCGACGGCGAGACCGCGCTCGGCCTGTTCCTCGACTGCGGCAGGTCCCTGGAGGAGACGGGGATCACCAACCCGGCGTTCGCGCCCTGGTGGGCCGAGGCGGCCTGTCTGCTCGCGGAGCTCAAACGCCCCGAGGAGGCCGGGGATCTCGTCGAGTGGGGCGCCGGGCTGGCCCGCCGCTGGGGGACTTCCCGTGCGCTGGGGCTGGCCGCGCTCGCCCGGGGGGTGACCACCCAGGGGCGCCCGGGTGTCGAACTGCTCGCCGAGTCGGTCGAGTTGCTGTCCCGCTCGCCCGCCCGGGCCGAGCACGCCCGGGCCGAGTATCTGCTGGGCGGGGCGCTGCTGGAGGCGGACGACGCGCGCGGCGCCCGGGAGCATCTGCGGACCGCCGCCGACCTCGCCTGGCGCTGCGGGGCGCTCGCGCTCGCCAGGGAGGCCCGGCGGCGGCTGGTGGCCTCCGGTGGGCGGATGCGGGAGATCACCACCTCGCCGGTCGATCTGCTGACCGGTATGGAGCGTACGGTCGCCAATCTCGCCGCGGCCGGGGCGGGCAACCGCGAGATAGCGGAGTCGCTGTTCGTCACGGTGCGTACCGTGGAGATGCATCTGACCGGCGTCTACCGCAAGTTGAGCATCAGCCAGCGCGCCGAGCTCGGCGCCGCGCTGCGCTCCCCGACCGCCCCGGGCACCCAGCCGCCCGCCTGGGTCTCCGCGTCCCGCGGCAGGCGCTGAGCGG